>CBKWLJ010000181.1:0-16542 GCA_966675205.1 uncultured bacterium | reverse complement strand
ACTCCTTCGAGATTCAGATTATGAGTGATTTTGTATTCCTGCTTGTATCTAATAATTTCTTCAGGCGTAGGGTACTCTTGCTTAAGGAGTTTAAGAATAACTCCTTGATTATCCTCTTCTCGGATGCCTCGATAGACCAGGGAATGGGCACTCTCGTAGATTTGGGCAAGAATCTGGTAGCCTGATAGGGCATTCATTGTTCTGACGTTTCAAGGGCTATATGGGGGTTTTGGCATAAAAAGGACAAGGAAGAGGGAGTTTGTGCCTCTCCCTCTTTATTTAATGTTTCAAGACTATCCATAAAAGGCCAGGATATTTTGACCAGGCCTAGGATTGGAGGTTTCTTGAATAATTATTGAAAGTGAAAATTAATGGTTTTTTATGGAGTTTTCTCTAGTCGCTTGATTATTTTAACCAGCGACCAATCTTAAAGTGACTGAAAAATCAAAAGGAAATTAACTTGATTGTAGTAAGTTAGAACTATCTTGGGAACAGAGAAAATTATTTCTCAAAAAATCTTAAGCATTTGTTAATATTGTCTGGTTTTGAGGCAGTCTAGTCGAAACAGACTAAAGGTTTTCATCCTCTTAATATTAACCTCAGCTATTAATTGATATCCAAAATGTTGATACAGAGACACGTTTCGTGGATTCACCGTTTCTAGATACACACCTGTTGAACGAGGATGTGCTTCTGAAAGTGCATGAAGTGCATCTAGCAAGATGCGTGCATATCCTTGCTTTTGGAAGTTGGGATGTACACCCAAGAAGAGTAGGTAATAATGAGGTTCTGGGGGATGATATTGTTCTAAAATATTTACATTTTGCCATAATTGCCAAGCTACCCTGGGGCTGACATTAAGGCTAACCTGTAGTAATCCTCGAATCTGCGCCCAAAGTGGAAATTCACTATCGGGTTCCTGAATCACTCCAACACCGATTAATTGGCTATCTTTTGTCACACTCAACACCTGTTGGTTCCCATCTCCGGGCATAGTTAGTAGAGTGTGAAATAAAAAGCGTAATCGGCGGCGTAATTCTTGACCTTTTGCATTGCAAATTTGACTCAGACCGGAACCCTGTTCTAATGTCAAAGCAAGTAGTTGCACGATTTCATCAATCTGAGACGCATCTAATTGATGAGCTTTTGCCTGATGAAGAAGTTCCGGTTTGCTTGTCATAATACTTTTCGATTGCTTTCTTGAGATAGAGGTTTTAAGACAGCCGCCTATGTGCTAAAGCTCACAACGAAAAAATGAAAAATTCCCTCTCCTGAATTCTGACGCTCCAGGCTCCTATTTTCAAGCTAGTCCCTAGATATTCTTCACTCTTCAAGCTTTAAGGTGTAGATAGGACTTTGCGATCGCAAATCACAAAAGATAACTTGTAATCGCTTAATCCTCAATAGATAACTTGAGAGATACCCCTTAAAAAGGAGAAGAGAAAGGGAATTTTTAATCCAGTCACGCTGCCAATCTCCTTTGATGCTCTCCTCAATCGAGTAAGGCTTTAGCTAGCTGTATAAAGCTAGCCAGAATGTCTACCAATCCTAACCTTTAGCCACCACTGATTTTTGCTTTGTAACCTAGCTGCGTTAGGAGTTGAACGAGCTTCTGGGCGTGGTCTCCTTGAATTTCAAGGGTATTGTCTTTCACTGTACCACCACTACCACACTGTGTTTTTAGCTGCTTGAGTAACTTAGTTAATGTTTCTGGTGTTGATTGAAAACCACTGATGACGGTTACTGTTTTTCCCTTACGCCCTTTACGGGAGGATTGTACTCTTAAATCTTGCTGATTGGGAGGTAATTCTTGAATAGCCCGTTCAAAAGCAGCAGAATTACTCTGTGTTCCAAACTCGCTGTAAACCAATCGATTTTCAGAAGATTTGTTGTTTGATTTTGATGAAGCCATATTGATTACAAAAGTAGAAGGTGTGATGGATGAAGTATGAAGTCGGAGGTATGAAAGAGAATGCTTTGTTGCCTTACCTGAGCTTAACCGAAACGGCTGTTATACTCAGTTGCGTTCAAAGATAGCATTTTCTCTCCCCTTGCCTCTCCTGCTCTTGCCATAGCAAAAAGCAGAAGAAAGGGGGCAAAGGGCTTTTATGTTTATTACTGGTAATTGGTCGCTTGGGCTATTACAGAAAGTCCTAACCTTTATTGGCGACAGCTATATCTACTACGTTTGAATGCAACTTGGTATTAGGAGGCAACTCCTATTTTCATACTTTAGCCTTCATACTTCAGTTAACCTCTTAGTACTCCAGGGTGAAGATTAGATTTTGCTACGGTGCTGTAATAGGAACTACAGCATTTTCCGGGACATAACTGCGGTAAATCCCGTTATCAGCAAAAATCAGAACAAGCCGCAGGGGATAATCTGGTTCAATTTGCAAATCTGCCCAGGGGACTGCGACCTCTAGACACTTATCAAAGGCTGCCTTGGCACGACTTGCTCGAGGATGCCACAGAGAATGTTCTCCAGCCTCCTCAAACCAAGTGGATGCGGTAAGCAAGTTAATTCCTAAATGATGGTGGAACAAATAGTTGAGGGGGGCTTCTTCTGAAAGTTCTGCGATCGGAGCAGGACTGTTGTGCATAATCCGGTCAGGATAATACCACAACAGGTGCAACTCTGATGGGATATCTTGCCCCGGTATCACGCCACTTTTGAAGTCCAAGCGCAGGAAGAAATGGTTGTGATCGACACCATACCACAGACGCTGAACGGTACTGCTGCGATGCATCGTGCCTCGTGCTCCCCCAATTTCCAGGCGACCGGCTTTATCCCAATCTTGCTCATCTCCCAAACCATTAATCTCAGGATGGATGTAGCTTTGCGGTTGATGGTCTCCGGGAAACTCATGGATTTCGAGCGGTTGCTTGAGACTGGGAGGAACGGGTTCATTTAAGCTGGTATAAATGGCGCTGAGGTGTTCCCGGAACAACTCGTCGAACATGGCATCTTGGTTTGAGGAATGGCCTTCGCCAAACCACCAGAACCAGTCCGACCCTTCGGCCGCATATAAGGCTTCCCAAGCTTCTGGGTTATTTTCTTCGGTGGCTTCGGGATGGTTCGCTAAAACTTGTCGGGCTTCCCAAAGTAAATCCCAAGCTCGATTTTTGACTGGATCGCCTATCCAAGTGGTGAAGCTACCATCTACCCAAGAACCGCTGTGCAGTTGTTCAGTAGGAAGCGTTTCCACCGGGGGGAAGTTCTCGATAAATTCGCTAACCGTGACCAGTTTGATGTCTGGAGTATGGGAGAGGGTTTCATAGAGGGATTCTAGGAAGGGAATACCGTCTTTGTAGTAGTGTTCCCAACAATTTTCTCCATCAAGGGCAATGGTCACAAGCCAAGGTTGCTCTAAGGATGTGCTGCCATCATGTTGCCGTTGTTTGAGAGAACGAGCGATCGCATCGAAATGCCCCACTAAATCTGCCGCCGCTCGTTTCGGGTCCATCGCCCCGTAAGTAAAGCCAATTAAGTCCGATAAGCGATGGTCTCGGAATACGATCGCTAAAGGTCCATGAGGCGTCTCCAAGCGATAAGGACGATAAAGCAACTCTGGATCAAAAACATTCCCCGCCTCATCCCGATGGAAGAAATGCCTTAGCGTACAACCCAGCACTGCCTCATCGGAGCAAAGCCACTCAAATCCTTGTTGGGCTACATAAGGTAAAATTTCCGGACTGACTGACTGCTCACTCGGCCACAATCCTCGCGGGATTTGACCAAATCGGTCTTTGTACATATTCCAGGCTTTCTGAAGGTGCCGGGGAATATCTTCTGCCCATTGGAAACGTTGCTGGGGCAAAGCCATGTGGGGAACTGCCCGACGACCCGAATCTGTATCGGCTAGTAAGGGCAAAATGGGATGAGTGTAGGGCGATGTGATTACTTCCAACTGACCCGCCTCTTGCATTTTCCGGTGCTGAGGAACAATGCGGCTGAGGATTTCTTTCTGCTTGGAGTAAATCCGTTGGCGATCGCTTAAGGTAAAATTGCGCCCCTGCTTTAACCACCCCTCAATCTCTGGGTCATCCCAAAACAGAGGGTCAATCCAGGCTAAGTTGTGCCACGCTAATAAGTCGCTGTAGTCTTGGGTCGTCCAATTGTCCAAACACCACTGCCTTCCCTTGTCCTGGCGCATCCAGTACAGTTCGGCATACCGGGGATGAGGGTCAATTAAGGTATGGTGATTGGCATCAAAGAAATGCTCAATGATAAATTGCTGCTGTTGGGTGTTTAGCTGTTCCGTCGGTGTTAATGCCACCGCTAAATAGGGGTCAAATGCATTTCCATCGATATAATCTTCCAGTTGCAAAATCAGCGAGGGAACCAGGTTCACCGTCTGATGCAACTTGGGATAGCGCTCCAAAAGGAGTACTAAATCCAGATAATCCTTCGTACCGTGCAACCGCACCCAAGGCAGACGATATTGCCCTTGGGCAACCGAGACACTGTCGCGGCATTTATACAGCGGTTGGTGCTGATGCCAGATAAAGGCGACGTATAAGGGATGAGACATGAGTTTTGAGTAGATGAGACGTGTGAGTTAAGAGCTTTGGAGATCAAAGCAACCATCTTCACTCTTAACTCTTAACTCAAAACTGTTACATGACTTGTTCAACTTCAGCAATTTCTGGGATGAATTCGCGTAAGCGTCGCTCAATTCCCATCCTTAGCGTCATGGTTGAACTGGGGCAAGAGCCACAAGCTCCTTGAAGCCGGAGTTTGACAACAGGGCCGTCTATGTCAACGAGTTCGACGTTTCCGCCGTCAGCCATTAAGTAGGGACGCATTTCGTCTAATACGGTTTCGACGTTTTCAGGCGTTAGTGCCAGTGTTTGGGACATAATTTTTAACCCTTTGTGATTTTTTGAATCGCAACTACGCAACTATCTTAATCGTAGCTTTCTTAGACAGAGTAGAAGTGATTAGCTTCAGTGGCGGGGAGTGCCAAGTGTTAGAAACGGATGCGACCAAAATAGTGGGTCATATCATGTCCGGTTGAATACTTACACTTTGATTGGAAGAAGGCAGAAGGCAGATGACAGAAGCAAGACTACAGGTTAGAAGGAAATAATAACTGTTTAGGCGGACATGATATCAGACAATAACGGTGTTGTTCAATTTTTCCGATAAGGAGGTGTTAAAAGTTTTCTTGTGTTTTGCATATGCTAATCCTCCTGAGAGATATAAACGCCCAGATGTTTACTGCCCAATGATAGTAGTTGAGACTGACGCGGAGAAAACGAATATGCTACGTATGAATGCAATTTGGTATCAGTTAAAAATCAATCAGTTGATGTTCTAATTCTCAACCTTCAACCTTCAACTTTCCAACCTTCTAACCCTCAACCTCGTCATTGCGCTGGAGGAACTGCCTGTTCCTGGGTGTTTTCTCCGGAGTTTGCAGGCTGTTCCGGTGAGGTAGCGTTAGGTGACTTTTTCGGTAAGGGCAATTCAGGCGGAATAATTTTGTCTTTTTGAGCTTTGGCTTCGGCTTCAGCTTGTTTCTTCGCCTGCTCAACTAATTGGTTCAACCGATCTTTCCAGTAGCGTTGCTCTAGAAACTTGGGATCAACCGTAGCCTTTAACACTTTATCCCAGCGACCTTCATCGAGCGCGGTTTGCAGCTCTTTGTATTTTGCTTCGGCTGCTGCCCAGTCCTGCTGCCATTTTTGGATTTTTGCCTGAGCTTCCTCGTAAGTCTCGCTACCTGGGAGAATTTTTCTAGCCTCTGCGATCGCACCTTGCAAGTCTCCTGACTCATACTTCTGATCGGCTGTGTTTAGGGTATTTGAACCTTGATCAACCGGTTTGACAGGAGGAGTTGAAGGAGACGGTTTAGGAGCCTGATCTGGCTTCTGAGTTGCTTTCGTCTCAGGTGGTGTCTGAACGGGTGCTGTCTCAACGGGTTTGGGATTCACCTGAGCTGTTTCAACGGGTTCTTGATTCGGCAAGGTACATTTGACTAAATTGCTGCCGTTATAAACCCACCCTTTGATTGGAGTGCTAATCTCTAGCCATCCATTTCTCTGATTCCCCGTCAGGGCAAGCGTTGTACCTTTTTTAACGGTGTCAATCACAGAACCATTAGGGCCGGAACGAATATTTAGTCCACCACTGACGACGGTACAATTTCCATTGGCGCTAGTACTCGCTCGAATGACATTGCGATCGCCACTTAAGTTAGATGTTAGGGAACCCTGACGAATAGCAAAAGCCATCCCTGCTGCCCCAACAACAATAGCCATGCCCAGCCCGATCAATAGCGGGGCTTTATCCGAAGTAGAACCCGACGAAATACTAGGTGGTGGGGTAGCGACGGGTTGCTTGGGAACCGAGGCAGGTGCTACGGCTTGAGTGAGATGTTCTGAAGGGGAAGGGGCCGCATAAGGTTGTGGTGACACTCGTTGTCCAGCACCCGGAACCTCATTGAGTGATGGAGTAGTTGGGGGAACAGGATAGGGCGGAGGCGAGTAGGAGTTTTTGAGCAGCTGCAAGTCTTGAAGTGCCTCTGCTGCTGATGGGTAACGGTCTTTGAAGTGGTAACGTACCATCTTTGTTAAGATTGTAGCCATCCCTCGACTCACCGTAGCCAAGTGTTGCCAGAGAATTTCACCTGTGCTGAGGTCTTCTTGGAAACTGACGGGCATGAGACCCGTGAGTGCCTGAATGCCGATGATGCCTAATGCATAAATATCACTACTGGGGCGAGGCTGTCCTAGTGCTTGTTCGCTAGCCATATAGCCTGGAGTGCCCACAGCAACGGTATGGCTTGCTCGTCCTTGAGTGGCAGCAAATTGAGTGCGAATTTGTTTGACTGCACCAAAGTCTACTAAGACTAATTTATTGTCCGCACTGCGTCGAATCAGGTTGTCGGGTTTGATATCGCGATGAATGACACCGTGGCGATGGACAAAGTCCAAAATTCCTAAAACTTCTTGTAGGAGTTCCATCACCTGGCTTTCTTCCCAGCGCTGCCCCGGTTGTAGCTCTTGGGTAAGGGTATGCCCTGCAATAAACTCTTGTACTAAATAGAATTCTTGGTCTTCTTCAAAGTAGGCAAGTAGGCGGGGAATTTGGTCATGGTTTCCCAACTGTTCCAAGGTTTCCGCTTCGCTGTTAAACAAGCGTCGGGCTGTTTCTAAAAAGTTCGGATCGCTACTCAAAGGCTTGAGTTGCTTCACAACACAGGTGGGATTACCAGGGCGTCGGGTGTCTTGCGCCAGGTAGGTTCTACCAAATCCTCCAGAACCGAGGACTTGGGTTACTTCGTAACGCCTATCAAGTAGCTTGCCTAACATGGGGGTGACGCGCTCAAGAATTCATTTACCGATCTTGGCACAAGCTTACTCGGAAAATATGCCAAGGCTGTGCCAGTTCATTTTTAGGAGATTAAATGTCACTGGCGAGAAAAAAAAGAAAGTTGATATGATGCGATCGCAGATTTCATCCTCTTTTTATTGATGTTGGTAGCAACATCAATGTACCTCGTCAGTGAGATTTGAATTGTAGCTTATCTTTGCGATTTCCCATTTCTCCGTGTTTCGGTATTCAGTTTTTCTCTACCAAGGGCTACCAATCATTGTGAATGCTGCCCAGTAGTAAGGATGGGAAAAATCACGATTGCCTCGTCCTGTGAGTTCCGGGGGTAATGGGATACTCTCGAGTTGCCCTAATCCTTGTAGTTGCTCATTCTCCAGACGTACCTGCTTGTGCAGCATTGCTAGTTGGGCACGTCGCAGTGCCTCAGCTTTGATAGTGACTCCTTCTTGACGCAAGTGTTCATAAAATCCACTCATCAGTGCTAGTGACCCTTCATCACTGACATACCAAAGACTGGCTAATGCTGACTTGACTCCTGCTTGCACAGCTAATCCCGCAAAACCCAATTCAGCATCCACATCC
Organism: uncultured bacterium; assembly: GCA_966675205.1. Taxonomy (GTDB): domain Bacteria; phylum Cyanobacteriota; class Cyanobacteriia; order Cyanobacteriales; family Coleofasciculaceae; genus JBFLZA01. Next base: position 8,618 of record CBKWLJ010000181.1, on the reverse strand, counting down.
CCCAAAGCAGTGCGACAAGCACTCAAAACCAAGAGTTCAACTTGAGGGGGCTGATGCCAACCCATCTGCCGCAGTTGATTAATCTTCAGTTGGCTGTCCCAAAGTTGAATATAGGCATTATCGGCGTTTCCCGGTTGGAAGTCGGCATGGGTGGCTAAGTGGATCATGCCAAAGGGCTGACGTTGTGCCTTGAGATTATTTAGGGTGAATTCTTCATTGAGGAAGGATGTACCAGTCCATAACTGCTGAGTAATCACTCGTAATTCTGTCGGCACGGCAGGCAATGGTGCCAGTTTTTCAAATAATGATGCTCCCATGCCTAGAACTTGAGCATCTTTTACAGCTTTGTAGCGGCTATTGGTAAGGCTGACACTAGGAATAGAACCAATACTGTACTTTTCTACCAAAAATTCCTGACCATCATGTAATGCTGCGATCGGGATGAGACGCAAACCTGCATCCATGCAGAAGATGAGAGTGTCAATTTCCAGCGCTTCTAGATGAGATTTGAGAGGGGCAATCATCCATTGCTCAAGTTGTTGTGCTGGGGCAAGGTAGCCACGAGAGCTTGTGACATCAGTGACATTACGGCGGAACTCGGTTAAGGTTTGCTGAAAAGTAGTAGCATTAGCTTCGGGCACTACCTTGCGAATGGGGGAACCGTCGGGAAGGACTAAGGTGAGTTCCAAATGATCGGGGAGCGATCGCACATAAATAACAGCAGCATTCTTTCCAGTTTGACTCTCAATCGTCTTGAGGGTATCTCGGATGCTTTCGACAGTGACTTTTGCATCAGTCAGATTTTCTCCCAAATACTCCTCATATTGCTCCTCAAACAATTTGTCAATCTGACCAACCGCGAGGGGACTCTCAACATTGATTGCTAAGTTTTTTTGGTCATAAAGATACCACGCAAAATTGTAATCTCCAGTTTTAGAGTCTTGCTCAATTTGCGTTTCAGCTTCCAGAATATCCCCAACCAAAAAAGCTAAAGATTCTAGTGAGTTTTTGCCTCGCTCTGGGAGTAATATTGGCTCCGGAAGTGGTAATGGCTCAAATGGGAGTGGTGTTGGTGTTGGCTCCGGGGGGAGTGGTGAGGTTCCAGGGATGGATATGATTTGAATTTGATCTGCATCTTGTTTGTGAGTATAGAGATATTCTTGGGTGGGCGAAATAGTTTGCTCAGGCGTTGCATTCCCTCTGGTAATGGCTGCGGAGGTTTTGTTCGTCCTGGCATCGCCCACAATAAAAGGAGTCACGCCTCCTCCCCCGTGGCGGATAATAATAGTGCCACCTTCTGCTACTCCAGCCGTGGAAAGACTTGCATTTACGCCATTGCGGTCTACGAAAGAGTTAGTAGCCCTGAAGAAACTTTCAGTCGTAATATCAACATTTCCTCCTCTACCACTACTGAGGCTTTGGGCATTAATTTGGCTAACCGTAATATTGCCACGAGCTTTAAGATTAATACTGCCGCCATTGCCAAAGTTAGACGAATTAAGAATACCAGTGAAGATGTTGCTGCGGTTGCTGGTAAGAGCAATTCCCCCTGGGGAGGCAATGTTACCAGTAGCAATGTTATTAACTGTCGTGATGTTTACACCAGTAGGGTTAATCGTAGTGATATCGCCAAAGACCCTTAAAGTGTTCAAAGGTGTCGAGCCACCCACAACATTGTTAAATTCAACAGTGCCACTGCCTGGATTGAGTCTCAGATTATGATTACCGTCAACTGTGTTGTTAAAGGTAATGTTACCTGCACCAGGAGTGGTGAAGGAGACGTTTCGACCTAGGTTCACTCGACCATTAAAGATAATGGTATTTTTGTTGGTCTCAATGTTTCCTCTGGTAGTAATGTTTTGATTGGCGCTGAGGTCAATTCTGCCACCTGTGCTAGAGATAGATTGGGCATTAATCCGACCTGCGGTAATACTTCCAGCAGCATTAAGGGTGATGTTACCACCAGCACCAAGAGCAGAAGGAGTGAGCAGTGCGCCTGTACTGGTGTTGATATTACCGCTTGTGCTAGTGATGCTAATACTCCCGCTATCACCTTGGAAGCCATTCAAGAGGACGCCGATGCTACCTGTGTTGATGTTGCCAGGGGCTTTAAGAGTGATATCGCCGCCAGTGTTGCCACCTATAGCATTGAGAATTCCATCAGTGGTATCGATAGTACCGCCACTGGTGATGAGAGAAATATCTCCCCCTTGCAAGCTACCAGAGGTGTCAATACCGACCGTTGTAATGTTACCACCAGCAGAAAGAGCGATCGCACCTCCATTACTAGTAACAGAGCTAGAGTCTAAACTTCCTACCTTAATTGCTCCCGTGAGGCTATTGAGAGCAATGTCACCTCCCTGACCAGCACGGTCAGACCTAGAGTTTAGGGTGCCAGTCGTGATATTTCCAAAGGCAAACAGAGAAATCTTTCCGCTCTGACCAGAATCAGATTCAGAGTCAAGTGTTGGCCCAAGACCGTCAAATATCGATGAAGTGTTAATTGCTCCCTCATGGCTGATAAGAGTAATATCTCCCCCACGTCCAGCACCATCAGAGTCAGCCCCCAGGATAGTCGTGGTAATGTCACCTTTAGCCTCAAGATAAATATTTCCTCCATTACCCGTGCCCTCGTAGCCAGATCGCAAAGGAGCGACTTTAGTGTCGATAACTCCTGCCTTGCTAATGAGAGTGATATTACCTCCAGTGCCAGACATAGAGGTAGAAGATATACCACCAGTGGCAATAATGCCACCCTCAGCTTCAAGACGAATCGCTCCCCCATTTCCACCGATTTTGTTATCAGAGAAGGATGTGAGATTGCCTGTAATAATGTTGCCATTGGTGGCGGTCAGCTCGATGTTACCGCCGTTAGTGTTAGCGGAACTTGTCTTTGTTGTAATCGTGCCAACAGTTATGCTTGCTCCCGAAATGTTTATATTTCTCCCCTCAGCTTGAATCGTGTCCCCTGAATTCATAGAAAACGCTCCACCCGCACTAAACTCAATCGACCCAGTACCGGGAGCAAAGGTAAGAATGTTGTCCGCTAAGTCTGCAATCGTAATACTGTTAGTCGCCTGTAGGATAATGTTGGTCGAGCCAGAAAGACCCTCTAATTCTGACTCGTAGATAGTTATGGTGGGAGCAGTATCACCAAAAAAGATTTGACCAGGAGTACCAGAGGGATTGCCAGCAAACGTGTCATTCCCATCAGCAGCACTATCGTCAGTGCCATTGGCAATAATGATGTCGGTAGGATCGAGCAACAGCGTTCCTAAGTTACCGTTTGGAGCGAAAGTATCCACCGTGCCTTTAAACGTGAGATTCTCCTTGCCCGACACTTCTACAAACCCGCCATCACCAGAACTGCTGCCACCACGGGCGCTGATACTGCCATAAAACCCCGTTACCTTATCCGCCCAAACAATGACCCGACCCCCATTACCATTGAGCAATGCATTAGTATTAATCACCGAGTCACTGCTGACAAACGTGTGCGACGCATTGGGCACATTACCCTCACCTTGGTAATCACCCCCAATTCGCACCGTACCACCTTCATTGGTGCCAGAGGCATTGATATAGACATTGAACAGCCCGATTTTGTCGCCCAATACATTCACCTCACCGCCCATCTTCCCAACTGCTGTATTGGAAGCATTGAGAGTGCCAGAAACGATGGTAGTACCTGCCTCAACGGGTATAGTTATACCGGAATCATTGAGCTGCACTGCGCCAGATTGGGAAACACTCAGTCCTGTCTCCAGACTTCCAGTAGCTTTCGTCAGCAAAGTTGGTAAATCCAAAGGGGCAATCGGCAGTTGCTGCCCTGTACTATCCCTTGGCGGTTCAATCTCTAAACTCAGCAAGTGTCCAGTTTGACTAATCCTGACCAAGTTTTCACCCGGCACAGCTTCAATAGTGATAGTTCCGGACGGTGCCGTCAGTTGCCCCGTGTTGATAACGCTGCCGCCAACTAAAGTTAAATTCTGTCCCTCTGGCACTACCAGATTACCCGCATTGACAATTGCGCCAAGTTCTGTGTTATCAAAAGCAAACTGGCTGGGAGTGCCGATTAAGGTCTGGTAATTATTATCACCGAAAGCGTTAAACCAATGATTACCTCCAAAACCAATTCCTGTAGCCGTTGTAGCTGTAAACGAAGCAGGCACATTTAGACTGGCATCTTTGCCAAAAATAATCCCAGCAGGGTTCATCAAAAATAAGTTGGCATTGCCCCCCGTTACCTGAATCAGTCCATTAATCATTGAGGGTTCACCCCCAACAACCCGCCCCAAAATATTATGAATCGAAGGATTGGATACAAAATTAGCAATCTGATCTGAATCCAAATTAAATTGTTGAAAACTGTGGAAAAGATTGGCACCATCTTGGGACAGGGAACCATCGTGGATATTAAAGCGGTTACCGTCTGGAGTGACAATCGTGCCAGTACCATCTGAGGCAGGGGTAATGGGATTCGCTATTGCTGAAATACTGGTAAGGGCTGCACTGAGGGGAATAAAAAAAGATAACCAGCCAACATACCAACGAGCAAGGTTCATAGTCAGATTTCCTGGGGTTTATATCGATTCGCTAAATTTCTACTACAAATCCTTTCCCCAGCTTCCGGGAAATCCACAACTCCCCAGCCCTCTATCTGTAGCAAAGTTAAAGCAATTTGATATTACCCTTACAGCACTCAAATCAGTTTAATTGATTGGTAAAGAAGCACCCAATGATCAGGGTTTTAACTCTTGGCTAACAGTGAAAATTCTGTTGCTTAATTGCATTCGCTGTCTGTTATCTATGTCTCAGATCAATTGCTGCACTTTTATGCAAAGCTGCCCAATTTTTTGGAATTCAAGATACAAATTTCTACCTTACCAAGGGCTACCAATCATTGTGAATGCTGCCCAGTAATAAGGATGGGAAAAATCACGATTACCTCGTCCTGCGAGTTCTGGAGGTAAAGGAATACTACCTAGTTGCTCCAACCCTTGCAGTTGGTCATTTTCCAGACGCACCTGCTTATGCAGCATTGCCAGTTGGGCACGCCGCAACGCCTCGGCTTTGATGGTCACGTCAGGTTGGCGCAAGTGTTGATAAAATCCACTCATCAGTGCCAATGTCCCTTCATCATTGACATACCATAGGCTTGCTAGTGCCGACTTAACTCCTGCGTGTACGGCTAATCCCGCAAAGCCCAACTCGGCATCCACATCTCCTAAGGCAGTACGACAGGCACTCAAAACCAACAGTTCCACTTGCGGGGGCTGATGCCAATTCATCTGCCGCAGTTGATTCATCTTGAGTTGACTATCCCACAGTTGAATGTAGGCGTTATCGGCGTTTCCGGGTTGGAAGTCAGCATGGGTCGCTAAGTGAACGATACCAAAGGGCTGGCGTTGTGCTTTGAGATTATTCAGAGTGAATTCTTCATTGAGGAAGAATTTGCCCGACCCCAACTGCTGGGTAATCACTTGCAATTCCGTCGGCACCGCAGGCAACGGTGAGAGTTGCTGAAATTTAGATGCTCCCATTCCTAAAACTTGAGCATCTTTTACAGCTTTGTAGCGGCTATTGGTGAGGCTGACGCTAGGAATAGAGCCGATGCTGTACTTTTCTACCAAAAACTGTTGACCATCATGTAAGGCGGCAATGGGAACCAGGCGCAAACCCGCATCCATGCAGAAGATGAGAGTATCAATTCCCAGTGCTTCTAGATGGGATTCAAGGGGGGCAATCATCCATTGATACAGTTGTTGAGCCGGGGCAAGGTAGCCACGAGAGCTTCTAACATCGGTGACAGCGCTACGAAACTCGGTTAAGGTTTTCTGGAAAGCAGCAACATTGGCTTCGGGAACGACTTTGCGGATAGGAGGGCCATCCGGCAAAACTAGCACCAATTCCAGTTGCTGGGGCATGGAGAGGGCGTAAACAATAGCTGGCTGAGTTTTGGTTTCGCTGTTGATGGTTCTTAAAACCGTTCTAATGCCTTCTACAGTAACGGTTTCATGGGGTAATTTTTCCCCCAGATAGTTTTCAAATTCTTCTTCAAATACTTCATCAATTTGGGAGATGGCTTGATTTAGGTTGCTTTGAGCCAGAGCGTTTTGCAAGTTGATGTCACCTGTATCAAGACTTCCGTAACCGGGAATCGTCCAACTATAGTTAGAGTTACCGTTAGTCGGGTCTGAGTTGGCAGTGGTTTGCGCTCCAGTTAGAATACCCACAAGATTAGCGATCGCATCTTGGGGTAATGTATTGGGTCGGTTTGACCCTATGGGTGTTGCGGGGGGAGGGGGTACGGTTTGGCCGGGGACGGAGATGATTTGAATTCTCTCTTGAGTATGGGTGTTGAGAAACTCTTGAGTGGGAGAAATGGTTTGTACGGGAAAGGCATTTCCTGTGGTAATCGCTCCTGCTGTCCCATTGGTACTAGCATCCCCAACGATAAAAGGTGTAATTCCTAGCCCCCCGTGACGGATAATAATCGCCCCTCCTCCTGTCACTCCACTAGTAGTAATACTGGCAGTTGTGCCATTGAGATTGGGGAAAGCATCTGTTGCTCGGAAAAAACCTGGTGTCGTAATCTCTACATCGCCCCCACTTCCCCCCGTACCCCCTTCAGCTTGAATCCCAGCCACTTGGATGTCGCCACTGGTAGAGTTGAGCGTGATTTTACCAGCATTACTGATTGCGGAACTGGAAAAGATGGGACGAGAACCTACGCTGATGTTGCTGGCAGCATTGAGTACAATATCGCCGCCATTGCCATTCAAGGAACCGGAACTTACTCCACTCACACCAGCGATGCTGTTGTCGTTATTGATAGTAATTGCGCCGCCACTATTAATATTGATCGTTCCGCCATCTGCGTTACCACCACTAGATACCAGAGCATTCGTCGTGATATTCCCTGCCGCATTGAGGGCAATTGCTCCGCCAGCATTATTTCCTAATGAACCGAGGACATCTGTAGTGATGCTGCCATTCGCAGCAGAAAGGTTAATCGCACCGCCATCACCAACCTGAGAGCTAGAACTGAGGATTCCAGCACTGGTATTGATTGAACCGTTGTTGCTGGTGATGGCGATCGCTCCACCTGAGCTGACGATATTATCAGTAATAATGTTTTGATTAGCACCGACGCTGATATTGCCACCTCCAGTGGATTGCAATATGCTTCCCTCTCTGAGGAAAATGTCTAGGCTTGTATCTCCACCACTAGCAACCCCTGTGCCTGTCAAGCTAATATTACCCGTCCCAGTCGAGGCTACGGCACTGCCAGCATCAAGCTGAATCCCTGTATTGCCAACACCAGTGCCATTGCCAATTCCTGTTAGAGTGATATTGCCATTAAGCGATCGAATACTCGGTACTCCAGGGAACTGAAGCAACTGTCTCACACGTATACCAACATTTTCATCCGTTCCGTTTCCGGCAGTTCCCAGCATCGTTATATTCCCCGTCCCTGTCGATTCCACAAGAGTACCAGGGGACATATTAATGCCTTCATTTTCCTTGCCAGTTCCTCTACTCGTCCCAGTTAGGGTAATGTTGCCATCGACTGAACTGACTCGTGTACCAACTTGAGCAATCCGTATCCCGTGATTATTATCAGTCCCAGTACCGCCTAAACCCTCAAAGCTAATATTGCCTGTTCCCGTTGATTCCACAATGCTGCCACTGCCAACGAGAATACCGAAATTGCCACCTTCAGTCCCGTTTCCTACACCCGTCAGGTTGATATTTCCGTTAACTGAACTCACCCTAGAGTCGTACACTATCGAGATTCCAGAATTAAACCTCGTTCCATTACCACCTGTACCATTCAGGTTAATCGCTCCATTCGTGGCTCTGACTTCGCTGAAATCAGTTATTTGGATTCCTTGATTTTCCTCACCCGTCCCGTTGCCGCCCGTACCCGTTAAGCTAATCGTTCCGGTTCCGGTGGTTTCCACTACACTGGCTTCCCCAAGAAAAATTCCCTGGTTGTTGGTTCCAGTTCCCCTGCTAGTTCCCGTCAAGCTGATATTTCCATTCACCGCACTGATTCGGTTTGGAGTGTTGCCAGAAAGAGATATTCCAGCACTAAGATCTGCTCCAGTTCTACTCTCGCCTATCAGTGTGATATTTCCCGTGCCAATTGCTTCAATTACGACACCAACAAATAGCTCAATTCCTTGGTTATTTGAGCCAATTGTTGAGTTGCTAATGCCTTGCAGGGTAATGTTCCCCGCTCCAATTGAGCGCACTACACCGTTATCACCAATGACAATACCTTCGTTGTCACCTCCAGTCCCCCTGCCAATTCCAGTTAGGCTCAAGTTGCCATCCTCAGAAATTATCGCAGTCTCACTACCACCGATAGATATCCCAGGATTATTATTAATTCCATTTCCACCCGTGCCAGTCAGAGTAATCGTACCTGCTCCAGTCGTTTGCACTACACTGTTGGCAACATAAATACCTTCGGCATTAGACTCACCATCTCTCCCCGTACCTGTGAGGCTAATGTTGCCACCTCCGGTATTAATATCACCATTGTTAAGCAATATGCCCTTATTATCGGAAGCGATACTTCCTCGACCATTTCCTATAACGTCGCCACC
>CBKWLJ010000180.1:0-16548 GCA_966675205.1 uncultured bacterium | reverse complement strand
GGTAAGCGATTGGTGAATCAGCGTTATTCTTGGAATGCGATCGCAGGGAACCTGGATACTGTTTATACAGCAATTTTGCAAGGAAAGCGCCTCCCCATACCCTTGTAGTTGAAGGGCATTAATCTTACTTACCTTTTTACCTTTTGTCCTTTGGGAGTTTCGCTGTAATAATACCGGAGATATTGGTCATAGGGAGTAGTCGTGTGACCTTTAACCCCATTGGCAATCAGACCTAAGACACGAGCGCGGGACATTTTCAAACCATATAACACTTCGGTTAAGACCGCGCGATCAGTTTTACCCAATCCAACCACCATCACAATGCCATCGGTGTGAGCAGACAGAATTCTCGCATCCGCAAGACCAAGCAGAGGGGGTGTATCAAAGATGACCAAGTCGAATGTCTCTTGGAAGCGCTGCACTAAACTCTGCATCTTTTTGGAAGCCAGAAGTCGGGTGGGGTCGGGAGGAATTTGTCCAGCCGTCAGTACAAACAGATTATCTTCAATTGGCGATCGCTGAATCACATCATCCACATTAATTTCGCTGGAAATAACATTGCTCAGTCCCCAAACATTCGGTAAATCCGTCGTTTCGTGGACTCGAGGACGCCTTAAATCAGCATCTACGAGCAATACCCGTAACCCCATTGCAGCAGCGGCTTGAGCGAGGAAGGTAGAAACCGTTGACTTGCCATCAGCCGGTGTTGAGGAACTAATCGCTAACGTGCGAATGGGTTGATCAGGACTAATGAATTGGAGGTTGGTGTGGAGGGTGCGAAATGCCTCTAAAAAGGGAGACGCTTTATACCCACGAGACTGGCCTGCGAATTTAAATGCAAGATTTTCCTCCTCTGGTATTTCATCGGCAGAGGGGTTGTTCATGCCTTTTTTCAGTTCTTTGGTATACGGAATTGTCCCTAAGATGGGTAAACCGGTACTGTCTTTAAGTTCATCGGGAGAATGAAAGACTTTGTCTAGCTTTTCGGCTAAAAATCCAGCACCCGCTCCCGCCAGTAACCCCGCGATACCAGCGAGGACGATGCCACGGGGTATATTGGGAGAAATTGGTGCTTGCGGCTTTTCCGGGCCAGAAATCTTCTGCCACGGCGGAGTCTTCTGAGATTCCTCGATTTGCAGCTTCTCCTGAACGGCAAGGAAGCGTTTTAAGCTGTCCGTTGCCACACTAAGTTGCTGCTGTAAATCCATGTACTTACGGGCAATTTCTGGCAAGATCTGAAGTTGCTGATTGAGCCGATTTTCTGCTTGAAGAATTTCTTGCCGACGTACTTGCAATACCTGGAGTTGGTTTCTTGTATCGATTAGCTTTTGTGCCAGATCTTTACGGATTGAACTCGGAGAGGCGAGCGATTCAGCGTTATCGGGGACACCAGAGGCAGTATTACCCACTACTTTGGCTGCTTCCTGCTGCACCAATGGTTCTAATCGTTGTTCCTCTTCCCGCAGTCGTTGGATGATGGGATTGTCGGGTGTCAGCCGCGCTGACTCTTTGGCAATCTTGCTCTTGACTTCAGAGAGTTCGTTGAGTAATTGTTGGTAGCGGGGAGCTTCCGAGAGCGCTGATGAGGTAATCGCTTGATCGGGTGTTACTCCCAACTGCCCCAACTGCGTTTGGAGTTCAGCGTAGAGCTTTTGTGCTTCACCAAACTGGCTTTCGGTTTCTTGTCGTTGTTTAATAATGTCGCTGGCACGATTGGTCAACAGTTGACCCTGGGTTTCTGGATCAACGATTTTATAATTCTGCCGCAAATTCTCGATTCCATCCTGAAGCTGATTCACTCGTTGTTTGAGGGCTTCTGTCTGGCTATTGACATACTTAAGCCCTAAACTCAACGTCGTGCGTTGCTCTTTCTCAGAGTACTGAGTATAACCTTCAGCAATCTGCTCTAAGATAAACTGAATCTTTTCCGGGTCGGAATCTTGGTATCGAATTTCTAAAATTTTGGTCTCTGCCAGCCGAGAAATCCCTACTTTGCTCCGCAGAGTGTTGTAGTCAATCTCTGGGTAGCGTTTTTGAATTTTCTCTACAATCGGAGACAAGACTTGAGGACTCCACAAGACTTGAATCTGAGTGTCATAGTCTGGCCCTTCGACGCGAATATTGGCGGTTTTGCTGAGAGCCTGAGTCAGCTCATCAACTTTGTCTTCACCGGACACTGGTCCAACTAAAAGCTGAAACTTTCCCTCATAGTTGGGTTCTTGCTGTAAAACCTTGGCAGCAACCCCAGATGAGACAGCGATCGCTACACCGGCAATAATGATCGCTCTCCGGCGGGCAATCCCCAGAATCTTACTCAGATCAAGTTGGTCTTTGTCAAGCTCAGACAACTCGGCTGCGTAGAGTGGAGACAGGTGAGATAGCTGCTGACCGTTGCCATTGAGCGGTAACGGCTGATAATCTCCTTCTGGACCCATAATTCAAAAACGCTGCGGTTTGCGTGAAAAAAGTAACCTGTGTTTTTCTTATGAAAAACTGAATAAAGGTTCGGCTTATCGATCAAGCCTTACCAATAACTGATACAGTCTTTATCTCGTCCGTCAGGACAAACAAGTCGATGAAGAAAATGAAAATTTCAATTGTTTTTCTAAAGCCTACGTCAAGGATGCAACTTCTCTAAGAAAAGTTACGTCTAATAGGCGAGTGACAGGCTATACCGGATTCATTTGTAATTAGTTTTAGTTAAACCTATTCCGGATATTGCTTCAAAATTATGTAGAGATTGGTTGGAGAAAACACACAATAAAACGAAAGCTGTTAATGTTCTAGTCTTACATTCAGTTTTCACTGATCTTTAGATCTTGATGGCAAATCGCTAGAAAAAGGGAAAGATCAGTTTAACCCCTACCCAACTCAGTAGCGAGGCTTTCATGAGCAAAGGTAATACGTTGGTACGACACAATCGATTCATCAAATTGTCAATCATTACGCAGTTTTTTCCGCCTGACTATGCAGCAACGGGACAGTTGATCGAAGAATTAGCAATGCAGTTGGGAAAACAGGGTTTGCCCGTTCACGTCTTTACAGGACAGCCAGGTTATGCATTTCACAACGAGTCAGCACCCCAGAGCGAACACATCGACCAGGTTATGATTAGGCGATCGCGCACTACCCGCCTCTGGTCAAAGCGTATTCGTGGTAAAGCCCTCAATGGGCTTCTCTTTTGTCTGCGTTCTGCACTCCATTTACTTCGAGGTCGTAGTCGGGGTGATGTGTTACTGCTAACAACGGCTCCCCCCTTCTTACCGATTCTAGGATATCTCGCGAATATATTTTTTGGTCTGCCCTATATTTGTCTGATTTACGACTTATACCCTGATGTTGCCGTTGAGCTCAACGTGGTTTCTACCAAGCATTGGACGGTTCGGCTTTGGGAAGTAGTCAACTGCCAGGCTTGGAAACGGGCAACAAAGATTATTGTTCTCAGTTCGACGATGAAAGACCGGATTGCCGCCAAATGCCCGGAAGTGAGCGATAAAATTAGGGTGATTCACAATTGGGCTGACCCAAATCAAATTGTCCCCATTGCCAAACACCAAAATTGGTTTGCCAAAGCCTTCAATTTGGTAGACACCTTTACTGTTCTGTATTCGGGTAATATGGGTCGCTGCCATGATATGGATACAATTCTAGAAGCGGCTAAGCTCTTAAAAGACGAACCGATTCAGTTTGTTTTCATCGGTAATGGGGCAAAGCGTCAAGGCTTTAGGGAACAAGCCTCTCAATTGGGGTTGAAAAATTGCCAGTTTTTGCCTTATCAAGAAAAGCAAAACTTGCCCTATTCCCTCACCGCCTGTGACTTATCGTTGGTGAGTGTGAGTCCTGGGATGGAAGGTTTGGTTGCTCCCAGCAAGCTGTATGCGGCACTGGCAGCAGGGCGTCCTTTGGGGATTATCTGCGAACCTCATTCCTATTTGCGATCGATTCTTCAAGACTCTGGTTGTGGTAAAGCCTTTAATAACGGTGATGCTGAAGGGCTAGCCGCGTTTATCCGTCACTTAGCCGCCGATAGCCAACTGACGAAGCAAATGGGCCAAGCAGCACGTAGCTATCTCGAATCTAACTTTACCCCTGACTTGATTGCTCAGCAGTATTCACAGGTGATACGCGAAGTTGTCTTTGGCAAGGAGATTGAACCCTCCTCCCCTCGGTATGTAAAACAAGTTACAAGTCAATCACTCCCCTTGAGCAAATAAACTTGATCAGAAATGAGCCAGGGTTTTAACAGAAATTAGAGTGGTGAGTCGATAGGCAAAATTGAGGTCGATATGAGATTGCGCTTAGAGCAGCAAGTTGTCATGCCCAGTAGTGCAGTGTTAGCATGACGCGCAAGCGATAGCGACCCAAGTGAGCATCAGCAGGGCGTGATAGTACACAGCATCTGGTGAAATTCTACCCTTCAAGAACGGTAACTCTTTTTTTTATAAAAAGAGCAATGCCCAGCGCCGCCGCTTCGCTCTTTCATGTCATTTCTACGGTATGTTTTGGGCTAAAATCGGAGTCTTCCGATCGCACAAAAGCAACTAATACGCAGTTGCGTTCACACATAGTAGTGGAGACAAACGCTCCGGATACGGAGAAAATGAATCTACCATATATGAATGCAACTTGGTATAACAACCAGGGAAAGCACTTCACCTGTACAAGCAAAACTATGCATACCAAGGAACTGATCATCGAAGCGGGTCGCAGTGAAAGTCAGTACTGGAAAGACCTTTGGCGCTACCGGGAGTTGTTCTATTTCTTAGCTTGGCGAGACATCTTGGTGCGTTACAAGCAGACGGTGATTGGAATTGCTTGGGCCCTGATTCGACCATTTTTGACGATGGTTGTGTTTACAATTGTGTTTGGCTCTCTGGCGAAATTACCGTCTGAGGGGGCACCCTACCCGATTATGGTTTTTGCGGCAATGCTGCCTTGGCAGTTTTTCGCAAATGCATTGGCTGAATGTAGTAATAGCTTGATTGGCAATGCCAACTTGATTGCTAAGGTCTACTTTCCCCGTCTGATTGTGCCAGCTAGTAGTGTGATTGTCAGTTTTGTGGATTTTCTGGTATCTGGAATCATTCTACTGGCATTAATGGCTTGGTACAATTTCGTCCCCAGTTGGCGAATCTTGACGTTACCCCTGTTTATTTTAGTGGCGTTTGCTGCATCCATGGGAGGCGGATTGTGGTTAGCAGCACTGAATGTTAAATATCGGGATTTTCGCTACATCGTCCCGTTTATTGTACAGTTTGGTTTGTATATCTCTCCTGTTGGTTTTAGTAGTAGTATTGTGCCCCAACAGTGGCGTTTTATTTATTCGCTTAACCCAATGGTTGGTGTGATAGATGGCTTCCGTTGGGCAATTTTAGGAAGAGCGTCAACGATTTACTGGCCTGGATTTGTTTTATCTTTGGGCTTAGTTGCTTTGTTATTGATCACTGGAATTTGGTATTTTCGTAAAGTCGAGCGCACGTTTGCTGATGTCATTTAAAAATTCGGAATTCGGAATTCGGAATTCATGTAGCCTACGGCTCGCTGCGCTCCTTTCCATCAATAAATTAAGGGGTTTGAGACCTAAAAGCGTTTCTAGTTCTTCCCCTTTCCCCACTTTAGGGAAAAGGTTAAAGGGATGGGTCGATCAATCAATTCCCTTCGCCCTTTCCCCCTTTCCCTTTCCCCTACACCGTAGGCGTTTTCCTTTCCCCTGGGTGGCTTTAGTCAGTTGCTATCCGAGAAAATCCAGTTAATATATAGACCAGTATCTAATGTTGCAACTCAGTGCAGTCTCTTCTACCTGCGGGAGAGAACTGACAGTGTAATCCAGGGCCAACTCTAGCCGAATATGACCAAAGATAGATGCGAAATACCCTACATTAGAATTTGCCGGAAGAGGAAACGATGTAAGTTAAAACGGGTGAAGGGGTAATGTCTGATACAGTGATTCGGGTTGAGAATCTGGGGAAGAAGTACATTATTGGCCACCAGACGCAGGCACGTTACACTTCACTAAGAGAAGCGATCGCAAAAAAGACGAAGTCTATTAGCCGTCATCTTTTGAAGCCTTGGGGTAAAAGCCTATCAAATTCAGCGGTTGAAGAGTTTTGGGCGCTCAAGGATGTATCGTTTGAAATTCAACAGGGCGAGAGTGTTGGTATTATCGGTCGCAACGGTGCAGGCAAATCAACTTTATTAAAAATTTTAAGCCGAATTACAGACCCAACTACGGGTCGCATTTTTCTTAAGGGCAGGGTAGCAAGTCTGTTAGAAGTCGGAACAGGCTTTCATCCAGAGTTAACCGGAAGAGAGAATATTTTCCTCAATGGTGCCATCCTAGGGATGAGCAAAGCAGAAATTAAAAGGAAGTTTGATGAAATTGTTGCCTTTGCTGAGGTAGAACAATTTCTCGATACACCCGTCAAGCGCTATTCTTCGGGGATGTATGTGCGCTTAGCCTTTGCCGTCGCGGCCCACTTGGAACCAGAAATTTTGATTGTCGATGAAGTGCTAGCAGTGGGAGATGCCGCGTTTCAAAAAAAGTGTCTAGGAAAGATGGAAGATGTGGGAAAAGAAGGACGCACGGTTTTGTTTGTGAGCCATAATATGATAGCCGTCGAAAAACTTTGTCAACGTGCTATCTGGATTAGTAGCGGCAGGGTTGAATTGGATGAGAACTCGGAAACGGTCATTCACAACTATTTGGAACGTTTGCAAATCGCTAGCGGCTTTGCAACGACATTAAAGAGTCTGAACGGAGACATTGAGATTGAACAAGTCCTGATCAAAGATAAAAACGATCAGGTGACAACCGTCTTCAAAACAGGTAGCTCAATCACCATTGAAATTTCCTATTACGCTCAACGCCCTGTCTATCGTCCCTATATTTGGATCGCAATTACGAGTCAGTATGGCTCTTTGTTTGCTGCCAATATGCTATTGGACGGTATCAGACCAGAAATTCTGGAGGGACGGGGGCGAATTCGGTGTAGCTTTAGAGAATTACCACTATTGCCACAACAAGTCTACATCCTTAAGCTCGGTGGGCGTGAAGCAGATGGAAGAACACCCCTCATTAGCGCGACGGAGGTAGCTCACTTTAGAGTTACAGGTTCTGCGAAGGAAATCGGGTTGGAAGGTGAATCAGCGGAAGCATTGCTTGGGTCCTCAGCACCAGTTTTAGTTCCCTACACCTGGGAATTACCGGATGGGCGAACGGTATCGGTAGATTCATTTTGTCAGGTAGGAAAGTAATGAAAACTATTGATTGGAAGTCCTCTACAGTTCTGGTTACTGGTGGCACGGGTTCCTTTGGCAAGCTGTGCGTAGAAACGCTGTTGAATCGGTATCATCCTAAAAAAATAATTGTCTACTCGCGCGATGAGCTTAAGCAGTATGAAATGGCTCAGACATTCAACTCACCTGTGATGCGCTATTTCATTGGAGATGTGCGAGATCTCGCTCGTCTGCATTTGGCTATGCGTGGTGTGGATTATGTCATTCATGCAGCTGCTTTAAAGCAAGTTCCTGCTGCTGAATACAATCCAATGGAATGTATTAAAACCAATATTCATGGAGCCAATAATGTTATTGATGCTGCCCTTGAGCATCAGGTGAAAAAAGTGATTGCCCTATCCACTGATAAGGCAGCTAATCCCATAAACCTTTATGGGGCAACCAAGCTAGCTTCGGATAAGCTTTTCATTGCAGCTAACAATATTAGGGGTGAACGGGAAATACAGTTTTCGGTGGTTCGCTATGGCAATGTAGTGGGTTCTAGAGGTTCAGTTGTACCGTTCTTCCAAAAACTGATTCGGGAAGGAGCAACGGAGTTACCCATTACCGATCCGCGCATGACTCGGTTTTGGATCACACTTCAGCAAGGAGTGGATTTTGTGATCAAAAGTTTTGAGCGTATGCAAGGCGGTGAAATATTTGTTCCCAAGATTCCCTCAATGAAGATTACAGATTTAGCTGAAGCCTTGGCCCCAGGAATGCCCAAGAAGATTGTGGGTATTAGACCAGGGGAAAAGCTCCATGAGGTGATGTGTCCAGCCGATGATTATCATTTAACCCTAGAATTCCCCGATCATTATGTCATTCAGCCAACCATTAAATTCACTGGGGCAATAGATTTTACCCGCAATGCCTTAGGGGAAACGGGGGCAGCGGTTCCTGAGGGATTTCAATATAGCTCGGATACCAATACACAATGGCTCACCATTCCTCAGCTTTTGGATCTACTGAAGTAATGAATCATTTTATTCCTTACGGGCGACAGGATATCAATCAGCAGGATATTAATGCCGTGATTGATATTTTACGTTCCGACTGGATTACCCAAGGCCCAGCGATAGAGCGGTTTGAGCGAACTGTAGCAGAGTATTGTGGTGCTAAATATGCGGTGGCAGTTTCCAGCGCCACGGCTGCACTGCATATTGCCTGCTTAGCAGCTAGATTAGGCAAGGGCGACATCCTTTGGACTTCGCCGAATACGTTTGTTGCTTCGGCAAATTGTGGTTTGTATTGCGATGCTCGTGTTGATTTTGTCGATATTGACCCCAATACCTTTAATTTGAGTATCGATGAGTTAGAGCGCAAATTGATTTTGGCACAACAGCAAGGTAGTCTGCCGAAAGTGGTGGTGCCAGTCCATTTGGCCGGTCAATCCTGCCAGATGGATAGGATTGCCGCTTTGTCTGAACGTTACGGTTTCAGAGTCATTGAAGACGCCTCTCATGCCATTGGAGGACGCTATCAGAGCCAACCGATTGGCTTGTGTCAATTTTCGGATATGGCGGTATTTAGCTTTCATCCCGTGAAAATTATTACCACTGGCGAGGGCGGCATGGTGTTGACAAATCAGACCGATTTGTACGAAAAGCTAATTCGACTCCGCACTCATGGTATTACCCGCAATCCAGACTTGATGCAAGGGGAGTCTCACGGCCCTTGGTATTATCAACAAGTAGAGCTAGGTTTTAATTATCGCATCACGGATATCCAGGCGGCGCTAGGCATGAGTCAGCTACAGCGCTTGAATGAGTTTATTGAGCAACGCCGATTTCTGGCTAAGCGCTACAATCAACTGCTTAACGATTTACCACTGACGCTGCCATGGCAACATCCAGATACGGAGTCCAGTTGGCATCTTTATGTGATTCGGCTAAAGCTGGATCAGATTAACAAAACTCATCGTCAGGTTTTTGAGGCGCTTCGCCAAGCCAGAATAGGGGTAAATTTGCACTATATTCCAGTGCATACCCAACCTTATTATCAGCAGTTGGGCTTCAAGTGGGGTGATTATCCTCAGGCGGAAAGTTACTACCAGCAAGCAATCAGCATTCCACTGTACTATGGTTTGACCCAGGAAGACCAGGATAGGGTCGTGACTTCACTTCAAAAGATTCTCCGATGAAAATTGTCATCATTGTTCAGGCTAGGATGACTTCAACTCGTCTTCCGGGCAAGGTACTCAAAATGGTATTGGGTAAGTCTCTGCTGGAATACCAGATTGAAAGATTGCGGCGAGTCAAGCTGGCTCATGAAATTGTAATTGCAACGACAACCAATGCAGCGGATGAGCCAATTGTGGAACTATGCGATCGCTTATCATTATCCTATTTTCGAGGGTCTGAACAGGATGTACTAGCAAGGTATCATGAAGCTGCGAAACTGCATCAAGCAGATGGAGTAGTTCGCGTCACCTCTGATTGTCCTCTCATCGACCCGCAAGTTATTGACAAGGTGATTCAATTTTATATGAATCATCAAGGTGAATACGACTATGTTAGCAATTGCTTAGAGCGAAGCTACCCCCGTGGTATGGATACAGAAGTTTTTTCCTTTCAAGCATTGCAACAAGCTTTTTTAGAAGCCACAGCACCACCAGAGCGAGAGCATGTCACGCCATTTATTTATAGACAACCCGAACGCTATCGCTTGGCTCAGGTCGTTTATTCCCAAAATCAGAGTCATCATCGATGGACAGTAGATACACCGGAGGATTTTGAACTGATTAAGAGGATAATTGAAGCACTTGATCCAAAGTGTCCTGAATTTACCTTAGAGGATTGTTTAAATTTGCTCGAACAGCATCCTGATTGGTCAATAATCAACGCTCATATTGAACAGAAGCAATAAAATAAATTCTATTAATTCAGAGGAAACTATGGAAAAATTTGAAACAGAACAAGAAAACTTTTGGGCTGGTGAGTTTGGAGATGAATATATTACTAGAAATCAAATGAATAATTTAGTTTCCAGTAATGTTGCACTCTTTGCAAAAATACTTGCCCGGACTCAATCTATTAAATCAGTCCTTGAACTCGGTGCCAATGTAGGGTTGAATTTACAGGCAATTAAACAACTTCTTCCGCAAGCAGACCTTTCAGCCGTTGAAATCAATCAAAAAGCTTTGGAGAGATTGCAAGACTATGGATATGTGAAAGCTTACCACCAATCCATTTTAAATTTTGTACCGAACTTAAGATATGATTTTGTTCTAGTTAAAGGCGTACTCATCCATATCAATCCAGATAAGCTGCCAAAAGTTTATGAATTACTGCATCAAGCTAGCAGTCAATATATCTGTATTGCTGAATATTATAACCCTACGCCTTTAGAAGTCAATTATCGTGGTCATCAAGGCAAATTATTTAAGCGCGATTTTGCTGGGGAGATGCTTGATAAATTTGATGACTTACAGCTATTAGATTATGGTTTTGTCTATCATCGAGATCATCAATTTCCTCAGGATGATATGACTTGGTTTTTACTGGAGAAGAAGAAGTAATGCAAAAGATTAGTCTTAACGAGCTAGCAAAGTACTCTCCTTGGCCAGCTAGGCTACTAGGACTAAGCCCTTGGACACCTCCCAGTCGAACCGTTGAAAAAATTCAGCAGGAATATGACCAAGACAAATATGCCAAATGTTTGATGTACTGTCTCGAACAGGGTGATGCGATTACGCCAGAAGATATCAAGCAATTTGAGTTTGGGAAAAATCGAGCAGAACAGGTATGTGTGTCAAATAAAAATGATATTTACTTAGCCAGTTTGGCAGAAACTAGGACACACTATTACGACCTGTTTATAGAAGCAATGAACTCCACAATCAAAAACAGTGGCACAATTATTGAGTTGGGTTGTGGTTATGGATACAATCTCTGGGTGCTGAAGCAACACTTTTCAGATCGGATGTTCTGGGGAGGAGAGTATTCTAGCAATGCAGTGAGTGTAGCTTCCAATATATTTCGGACGGAAACAGATATTAGAGTCAGAAAATTTAACTTCTATGAAATGGAAGACTATCAATTCATAGAATCAGCTCAAGAGCCCGTTGTAATTTTTACAGCCCATGCAATAGAGCAACTTCCTTCAGCAGAGCCGTTTATTGAAGGGTTACTACGTTACCGCCATAAAATTAAAACAGTATTCAATTTTGAACCAATTTTTGAACTTTATGATGAAACTGTGTTGGGGATGATGCGACAACGTTATGCTCAAGTCAATGACTACAATCGGGATTTGCTGAGTCAAATCAGGCAACGAGCGGAGTCACTACGAATCGTTCATATTGAGCCAAATGTTTGGGGATTGAATCCATTCAATCCAACTTCTATTTTACAGTGGAGCTTTAACTGTAATGAATGAGAAAGCACCTAGTGCAAGAAGGCAAAAGAGATAAGGCAGGAGGCAAAAGAGATATTGTTTGTACAGTAAGCTTTTTAACCTTTTTAGATGGGCCACTTATTTTCGCCACGCTGCACTAGTTTGTTGTTAGAAAGATGAAGTTATTGCTCCGGGCAGATGCGTCAACACAAATAGGTACAGGTCATGTAATGCGTTGCATGGCTTTGGCTCAAGCGTGGCAAGAAGCTGGTGGACAGACGATTTTAGCAATGGCTATAGAAGCACCAGTACTGGAGGCTCGCCTAAAATCAGAGGGAATCGAAGTTGTCTATTTATCGGTTCTAGCAGGAAGTGTTGAAGATGCCCAGGAAACAGTACGTCTGGCACGACAGAGTGATGCCAGTTGGATTGTAGTAGATGGCTATCATTTCGGGGCTGAAT
Organism: uncultured bacterium; assembly: GCA_966675205.1. Classification (GTDB taxonomy): domain Bacteria; phylum Cyanobacteriota; class Cyanobacteriia; order Cyanobacteriales; family Coleofasciculaceae; genus JBFLZA01. The sequence continues at coordinate 4,473 of CBKWLJ010000180.1, read as the reverse complement.
ACCAGCGAATCATCAAAGAGGCTGGGCTAAGCCTGCTGTGTCTTGATGACTACGGACACGCAGACTACTACTATGCGGATATTATCCTCAATCAAAATATCTGCGCTGATGAAGGGTTGTACCCGCACCGAGAGCCTTATACACAGCTACTGCTTGGCACTGGCTATGTACTCTTGCGGCGGGAGTTTTGGCAATGGCGGGGATGGATGCGATCGCATCCAGTGGTAGCCAGCAACATACTGGTCACTTTGGGAGGAGCAGACCCGGATAATGTTACCTTCAAGGTAATTCAAGCTTTGCAGCTCGTGGAAATGGATTGCCTGGAAGTCGTCGTTGTGGTAGGAGGCAGCAATCCCAACTATGAACTGCTGCAATCTGCTGCTAAACAGTCGCGTTTTTCTATCCGCTTGGAGAGGAATGTGACGAATATACCTGAGCTTATGGCTTGGGCGGATGTAGCGATCGCGGCGGGAGGAACGACTTCCTGGGAACTGGCTTTCATGGGCTTGCCCAGCTTGGTTTTGATGCTAGCGGATAACCAACGGGCGATCGCAAAGAAACTAGGTGAGATGGGAGTCGCTGTCAATTTAGGCTGGCATGAAGATGTTGCGGTTAAAGATATAGCAGAGGCAATCAGGCACTTACTCGTGTCAGCCGAGGCACGAGCAGAAATAGTCAGGCTTGCCCAGAAGTTGGTAGACGGTGAGGGAACTGCTAGAGTCTTGAAGCATTTAAAAGCCAAAGTCCTCAAATTGAGACCGGTGTGTGCAGGCGACTGTAAATTGGTGTGGGAGTGGGCTAACGAGCCAGAGGTGCGTGCGGCTTCTTTTTCATCCGAGCCGATACCCTGGGCTGATCATGTTAAATGGTTTGAGTCCAAGCTGAATCAGCCTGATTGCATTTTCTACATCGCCATTAATCAAGATAATGTACCAATTGGGTCAGTTCGGTATGAGCTTGAACCTGATGCAGCTGTAATTTCCATCAGCATTGATCGGAAGTTTCGCAATCAGGGGTACGGAAGTACTTTAATTCAACAGGCATCAGAAAAACTGTTTCAAGTTTCCGAAATCAGGAGGATTAATGCCTACATCAAACCGAGCAATCACTCATCAATTCGGGCTTTTATCAAAGCAGGTTTTCAGGATATGGGAACCACAGCAGTACAAGGACAACAAGCAAGCCATTTAGTTAGATACCATGAGTTGCGCTCACAACGAAATCATGAAAATTACTCTCCCCTAACTACTAACTCCTAACTCCTGACTCCTAACTCCTAACTCCTGACTCCTGACTCCTGACTCCTATTTTCAAGACAGACAGCGGTACGAACTTATTGAGTTGAGAAAGTTTATGCGAGAGATTGCTATCTCAGGTAGAAAAATAGGTACTCACCATCCTCCCTTCGTGATTGCTGAAATGTCCGGCAATCATAACCAATCATTAGAACGAGCCTTAGAAATTGTTGAGGCTGCTGCTCAAGCTGGAGTTCATGCTCTCAAGCTCCAGACTTATACTGCTGATACGATGACCTTGGATATAGACAAGGGTGAGTTTTACATTAACGATCCGAATAGTCTATGGCACGGTAACTCCCTGTATCAGCTATACCAGCAGGCTTACACGCCTTGGGAATGGCACAAACCCATATTTGAGCGCTGTAAAGAACTAGGAATCATTGGCTTTAGCACCCCCTTTGATGCCACAGCCGTAGATTTTCTTGAATCTCTGGACGTGCCTTGCTACAAAATCGCCTCCTTTGAGAATACGGATTTACCGCTGATTCGCAAAGTCGCCAGCACTGGCAAGCCCATAATTATCTCTACTGGTATGGCGACAGTGGCAGAGTTAGATGAGACAGTCCGGACAGCACGGGAGGCTGGGTGTCAGGATTTGATACTGCTCAAATGCACCAGCACCTATCCGGCGACGCCAGAGAATACCAACATCCTCACGATTCCCCATATGCGAGAACTCTTCGACGTGCAGGTGGGTTTATCTGACCACACGATGGGCATCGGGGTAGCTGTTGCAAGTGTTGCTTTGGGTGTTACAGTCATTGAGAAGCATTTTACTCTGCAACGTGCTGATGGTGGAGTAGATTCAGCATTTTCGATGGAACCAGAGGAAATGCGACAACTAGTGATTGAATCTGAGAGGGCATGGCAGGCATTGGGTAAAGTGCAGTATGGGCCGACTGAGGCTGAGAAACAGTCGTTAACATTTAGGCGATCGCTCTACGTTGCTCAAGACATGAAAGCTGGAGATATCTTTACGCCAGAAAATCTTAAAGCAGTAAGACCGGGATTAGGGCTGCAGCCAAAATTTGATGACATTTTGCTGGGTAAATCCATAAAACAAGATGCAAAAATGGGAACCCCAATCAGTTGGGATTTAGTTTTTTAGAAATCACAGTAAATATGTCTTATAAATTTATATTAAATCAAGAAGATTTGCCGTCACTTTGTCCCGATAGACCTCTAGTTACTTCAGAAATTCATACTTCTAATGATTTTTATGGTCAAGCATCTGTTCTTAAAGAATATGTTGGATTACCCAATCATTATCCGTTGAAAGTTATTTTGGAACATGGCTTATCTTTGGATGACTGCATATGGGATGGAGATCGATATGCCAAACTACCTATATTCCTAAGTCCTTCGTTTCACCGCTCTTTAATTCAACAAAGAGAAACTGGTAAACCCAGTATACCCATCGGATTTGGATTTCTATATGCTATGGAACTTTATAAGAAGAAGTATGAAACAATATCAAGCCAGATAGAGCGACAAGGGACAATTGTATTCCCCAGTCATTCAACCCACCATATAAAAACAGTGTTTGACTTTGAAGGCTATGCTAATAGGCTAAAAGCATTACCAGAGAAGTTTCAACCTATCACGATATGTCTTTACTGGAAAGATTTTTTGCACGGTCATCATCGCTTCTACGAAAATAATGGGTTAAAAGTTGTCACAGCAGGTCATATATACGATCCAAACTTTTTTTATAGGTTTTTTGATATTTGCCGTCAATTCAAGTATGCAACATCTAATAATATAGGAACACATCTGTTCTTGGCGGTCAAATCTGGATGTAGTTTTTTTTATACTCATTCTAGTGAGATTAAACATGAATTGGATACAAATACTTATATCGGTGGTTTTACTTCTATGTTTAATCAAATCAAAAATGAATCTATCGCTTTATTTACAGAACAAAAAGATAAAATAAATGATCAACAATTAAAATTTGTTGATAAATATATAGGTACAGCATCTTTTAAAACGCAAAGTGAAATAAAGCAATTGCTCTTAGAGGCTGAATTTAGAGATAAATTATGGATAAAAATTTACTTTGCGGCATCTCATAAAAGGCAATTTTCACCTTTTGAGGCTTTACCAAATTTTTGGCAAAGGAAGATAATTATTCAAAGATTATACCAAAAAACTCATAAAATCTATTCCTACTTAGTTACCAAAAAATAAGCTCTCGACAATTAATAAAATATTTTTGCTATTTGTGAATGGGTGTAATTCGGAGAAAAATGATCTGATGCCTATATCATTTTTTAAACATTGGACTAAGTTGGCGATTCGCTCAGACTATCGAGAGTCTTATTCACGCATAAAGGAGCTAGAACGGATAAAGAATACTCCTCGATACACTCATTTATCTACCAGGCTTCTAGATTTGCCTTTAAATGTAATTGATAGTCTGTCTTTCTATTACAGTTATAAAGAAATTTTTGAAAAAGAAATTTATGCATTCAAAACCAATAAAAATCACCCTTTAATCATTGACTGTGGCTCCAATATTGGTTTGAGTATTATTTATTTTAAAAACCTTTATCCCCAAAGTAAAATTCTGGCATTCGAGGCAGATCCAAGTGTTTTTGAAGTGCTTCAGTCAAATATCTTATCATTTGGCTTGGAAAATATCACCTTAATTAACAAAGCTGTCTGGAGTTCAGAAACTTTCTTGAAATTTACAATTGAAGGTGCAGATGCTGGCAGAGTAGCTCGTGATATAGATAGGGAAAAAGAGGAAAAAATTGAAGTTCCTACTGCACGTCTTCGTAACTATCTTAACCAAACAGTTGACTTTCTCAAACTGGATATTGAAGGTGCAGAAATTGATGTAATTTTAGATTGTTCAGATCAGTTGCAAAATGTAGAAAATCTTTTTGTTGAGTATCATTCATTTGTCGGTGAGGAACAAAGGTTGGATGAATTACTTTGTGTTTTGAGAAAATCAAAATTCCGAATTCAAATACAAACTCAGTTCTGTTCATCACAGCCTTTATTAAATCAGCTAAATCAACTGGGGATGGATTTACAACTTAATATTTTCGGCTATCGAGATTAAATGAGTGAACATCTTACGCATCAACCAATCTAACATTGTTGGTGGAGTGGCGATCGCAGATTATTGATTGCATGAAGGCTTGTAGGCGCAGAGGGTTGACTTGCG
>CBKWLJ010000179.1:0-16617 GCA_966675205.1 uncultured bacterium | reverse complement strand
AATGATTCAGTTCATGGCGGTGAACACAATGATTACCTTCATGGTGATGAAGGTGATGATACTTTAACTGGCGCAAAAGATAATGATGTTCTCTTGGGAGGAGTGGGTAATGATGTCCTCAATGGTGGTGATGGCATAGATTACCTGTATGGTGATACGGCTATCCATGATGCCAGGGGTCAAATTGATACCCTAACTGGAGGTGCAAACACAGACTACTTCATACTAGGAACTCGGGACGGCGAGCAGGCTTTCTACAATGATGACAATAATTACACCTCAGGTTGGGGTGATTATGCCTTAATTACTGACTTTGTCATCGGTGAAGACATCATCCATCTCAAAGGTTCTCCCAACGACTACAGATTGGAAACTCGCCTCGTAAGCGGCATCGGTTCATCGACAACAGCAGAGACGCTGATATTCCTTGATACGTCTCCTTATGATGCTAATGATGAACTCATTGCGATCGCACAGGATGTTTCGGGTCTTAATCTCACCAGTAACTCGGGTCATTTTTATTTTGTCTAGTCCGATGAGCTATAACAATGCTCAGTTGCGTTTAATACACATAGGGGCACGACATGTCGTGCCCTTACTTGATCTTAGTTGCTCATAATTGTTAGCCTGAATCTTCTAAAAATAAATCTTGCAAATTTGCAAATATTTTCTTCTATAACTAATACTCAATAAGCTCTTTTATTAGTTAATACCAGAATCTTTACCGAAACTAGTGCAGCGTGGCAAAAATAACCCACCAGTCCAAAAAGGTGAAAAAGCTTACTGTACAGACAATATCCCTTTTGCCTCCTGCCTGATCACTTTTGCCTTCTTGCACTAGCGACGACGTATGCTCCTGCACTTCTACATATGGGGAGGAAGTCGCCGTTGATTTTAATTGATATCTAGGGAGTCGCTCAAGCGGCTCACTTTTTAGGGAAAGTTCTGAACTATTAACAGGTAAAAAGTAAAACGGACGGAAAAACATTTTCCTTTTTCCTAGAGCTTTCCCTCAGAGCTTGAACGACTCCCTTTAACCTTTAACCCTTTCCCCTTCCCCTTTTTCCCAACAGTCAATAAAGATGCCGAGAAAAGTCAAGTAGAAGTGACTCAGTTCATCACAAGCGAGTAATAGTTCCCCTTCGTTAATCTGTCTAATCCTTCTGCTTTTCTACATTCATTTACAAAAAATAATTTTTCTGGGTTTTGTATAAAACGCTGATTTTTGGAGTGATTAACAGACAGAACGAGGGGAAAGACACATAACCCTCAGCTCAAAGATCAACCTGATTATTGCACACAAGGAGCAACAGAAATGGTAGAGAAGTATGTCGGTAACAACAACGCTAACTACAAAGTAGCCACCAAAAGTGGGTGGGGGCTGTGGTGGGAATCTTGGGAAATGGTCGGTAATGGAGGAAACGACACGCTCATTGGTGGTGCTGAAGGCGACAAAATTTATGGTGGAGCAGACAACGACTGGCTCTACGGCAGGGATGACAATGATTCACTCTATGGTGATGCGGGTCATGACTACATTTATGGTGAAAACCATGATGACTATATTGAAGGTGGGTCAGGCAATGACTACCTATCTGGTGGCTCAGGCCATGACAGACTACACGGTCAAGATGACCATGACTATCTCTATGGTGGGACGGGCAATGATTACCTATCTGGTGGAACGGGCAATGACACCATTGTCGGTGGAGCGGATGATGACCAACTCTTAGGTCATACCGGAAATGACTGGCTTTTAGGCGATAGCGGGAAGGATTTTATCGATGGTTATAACTGGAATGGCAGTGGTATGGAATACGATACCTTAACTGGTGGTGGTGACGCTGACACATTTGCCCTTGGCCGCAATGCTACTGGTGTCTTCTATCTGGGAGCTGGTTATGCCACGATTACAGACTTTGACTGGCGCGAGGGCGATAAAATTCAAGTTTATGGTAGGACTGGCTACAGTCTCGGTCAAGGAAATTATGCTGGTACTACGGCTACAGACACAATCATTTATCACAATGGAGACGTAATCGGTGTTGTGCAGGATACAACCGATGTCAGCCTTGGTCAGGATTTCATCTTTCTCTAAGCGCAAGCTGAAATCTTGTGCTGCACCATGAGAGCAGTAATAACAAATTTCCCCTGATTCAAGGACACGGGGACGCGGAGAGGGGGAGACGCTCCAGAAAGAATTCAGACGGGGACTGAACCCACGCCTGAATTCGAGCCACTGAAATCGAAGAATTCAGTCGGGGTCTCAAACCCTTGGGACTTACGTCCCCGCGTCCCCGTGTCCCCGCGTCTCCGCGTCTTCTTCGATGAGATACCATGAGCCACTCACAACGCTCATAACGAAAACCCTCCTTCCCAATTCCCCAATTTTCAGACGAGGAATCATGATTATCGAAATACAATCTGTTCAGCTAACCGTCCTTGCTTCACCAGCTTTTCTAAGTTATTGATGGAGATCACATCGCGTCTGCCGTTGACTTTTTGATGATAAGCGATCGCTTCTCCTTTTTGGCTATGTCCAAAGCCTATGATTTTCATCCATTCTCCATCAGGAAATATTACCCATTTTCCGAGTAGGGATTCATTCCCAATGGGCACTTCCAGACGTTCTTTTCGCACCCATACTTCTAGTACCTCAAAATGATAGGGTTCAGTAACACCTTGTTTGAGCAATGCTAATGCATTACGAAGCGCTGCTCGATAATTGCTGACTGGAATATCGAGATATTGCTCTCCATCAAAAAAGGTCAAATAGAATTTCATGAGTTGTGCACCGAGTAAAGTAGTTATTAAACCGCTTTTTTCTAGTTTTTTGTTCCTTCTTAAGAAGGTTTTTCAACTCAGACACCATGTACTATCGCTCACAACGAAAAAATGAAAAATTCCCTCTCCTGAATTCTGACTCCTGAATTCTGACTCCTGAATTCTGACTCCTAGTTTGCGATTTGTCCTTGATCAGGCATTTTTCGATCGCCTGGGCACAAACAACAATAATCCTGCGACAAGGGCGATGAGAGCAGCAGCATAAAATACACTTTTTATTCCAGCGTAATTGACTACGGGTGCCAGCAATACCGGAGAAAGAAATTGTCCTAAAAAGCCAGCCCCTGTTCCGGCTGCCATCACACTAGACTTCAGCGTTGAGGGAGCTACGTTCGCCAAGGTACTATAAAGGGTAGGTAATACAATCCCAAATCCCACGCCAAAGAACACGGCTGTCAGCAAAATCCAACTGAGTTGGTGTATCCAAGGGATGGTAGTCAAGGTTACAGCCATTAATCCAAATCCGATCGCGATCGCTGGTGCTACCCCAACCTTCTGAGTGAGCTGTTTTGCACCATAGGCAGAAATCACAGCAGCTCCAACAGCCCGTGATGCCAAGACAATGCCATTGACCACTGTACCTACATTTAGAATTTGTTTTAGGTAAAGCGGTGCGTAGATGACAACAGAATACATGACAACAGAGGCAAGGCTCACAGCAAGCAAGAGTCGCAGAGTATGAGGATGTCCTAAAACGGAAAGCAGTTTATCCCCGTTATTGTTCGTGCCTGACTTTGCCTTTGTTGAGCGCTTTTCCCTTAAACTCAAGGCTGCGAGTCCAGCCAAGGGCAACCCTAACCCATACAAATAAAAAGCATATTGCCAGTGAGTCGCACCCACCCAACCTCCAAGTAAGGGAAAGGCAATACCCGTAAGCGTAAGGGTACTCGTAGCCAATCCTAACGCTTGCGATCGCTCTTCGCCTTCATACATACTCCCTAACAAACCCAAGCTAGCAGCAGCAATGCCACCACTCGCCGCACCTATCAACCCCCTAGTTGCCAAGAGAAACCAAAAATCTCGCACAAATGCGCCTGCTATCCCAAACAAGGCATAGAGAATCAGGGAGGGAATCAGAACTTGCAGGCGACCAATCCGATCCGCGACAATGCCCAATGGTGGGCTAAATAGAGCTATGGTCAAGCAATGCATACTCACCAAGTTAGCGGCCAGGGCAGGATCGAATTCAAGTTGTTTCACTATCTCTGGCAGAATTGGAGCTACAACGCCCCCTACCATCGTCGTAAGCGAACCTGCGGCTAACAGTATGAACAGCCTGTAATCGCGCAACATCAAATAAGACCTTTGAACAATTTGCAACAATCTGTAACAATAACCCAGATTGCATCCGAATACTGAGACGATTGCAGCAAGGTTTTTGATTCGCACACGAACAAATGAGTTGACTTCCGGTAGAGACGGCGCTAAATATTGTCAGAGAACCAGAAGAGGCATGATTGATGGAACTGGCGACAACCCTCACCAGCCAGACAGTGCAAAATGCTGTCCGGGAGGTAGGCATCAACCCGAATTATTGGTATCCCGTTGGTTGGGCCAACCAACTCAAGGCAGGAAACGTCATGCCTGTCAAGATTTGGCAGCAAGCGATCGCAGTTTATCGGGATGCAAACGGACAAATTCATGCGATGGAGGATGCTTGCCCCCACAAAGGCGTCGCCCTGCACAAAGGAAAAGTTCAAGGCTGTCACTTAACTTGTCCCTATCACGGTTGGGAATTGAACGGCAATGGTGAATGTGTTCGCATTCCCTACCTCCCTGAAACCCAAAAACTTCCTCGCGCTAAAGCTCGCAGCTATCCGATTCAGGAAAAATACAATCTGATTTGGATCTTTCCCGGCGAACCGGCGCTAGCAGCTACCATCGAGCCACCGAAGGTACTGGAATTTGACCATCCTGATTACTTGAGGGTAACGGTAACCGCCCACATGAATGCTCATTTCTCCATTTGTAATGAAAATTCCATGGATGTATTTCATGGGTATTTGCACGAAAATCTTCAGGGTTGGTTCGATCCAGTGCTTAAGAATTTGTGGGAAACTGAATCTTCGGTTTGTGCCGAATATGATGTGTCTTATAAAGGGCGCATGGCGAAATTCTTGGGATTGACGGATAGTGCCGATGAAGTCACGACTCGTAGAATTTCAATCAAGTACAACTATCCTCACTACGAAACCAACCTCCAGGGAATATCCTCCCTCTACCTGATGCGCTCCCCTGTTGGCCCAACGGAAAGCCGCTCATTTGCCTTCTTCTTTTTAAAAGTTCGCCTCCCTCAATGGCTGCTCAAGCGCCTCGAACCTCTCCTACAAACGCTGCTTGAACGCTTTGTATTTATGAAATTTCTCAACCAAGACATCGAAATGATGGAGAGTGAGCAGCAAACCTACCTGAAAAATCCCCAGCGGCGCTATGTGGAAATTAACCCAGCGATTATTGCAGTTGAGCGGCTAATTATCCGGCAATATGAACAATTTATGCAACAATCAAGTCAGCAGAAAAACAAGCAGCAATCTCAGATATCGGGTGTTCTACCGCCAACCAATGTCCCCAGCGACACTGAGCCAACTAAAGAAAACTCACTTATAGGATGAAGGCATCTTTAAATGCGATTGTATATCAGTTGGTCAATATCTTGCCCATCTGGATGTTCAAGCCACCTCAGCACGGGAGTTTACCGATGAGTTGGCTTTATCTATTTCCAGAATTTTTAAATCGGCTCTCACTAGGCATGGTATTTTGCTTGGATAGTCGCTATCTTATCTTCTAAAAAAATGTAAATATGCTTCTTTAGACAGAGGCGATAGCTATCTAGGGAAAGGTGCGAGGAGAACGTTAGTGCAAGTAGTTAAAGAATATGTCCAGCGCTGGTATGAAAGTGGACTCGATCCTGACGAGTACATTTGTCATCACAAGCAGGGGAATTTAGTCGAAATTGAAGAGACCCAGACGGGTGAGCGTCGAACCGTACTTACATTCTGTACCAATGATGTTCTAGGTCTTGTTCAAAATGAGGCAGTCAAGCAAGCGGCAATTGATGCCATCCTCCAATATGGCACATCGAATAGCTCCTGCTCTGTCTTGAGTGGTCGCATCGATTTACATCGACAGTTGGAACAGGAAATTTCCGAGTTCAAGCATTTGCCTCATACCCAACTATTTATCAATGCTTGGATGGCAATGCAAGCGTTGATGGATGCTTTTTGCCACCTAGCGATTCAAGTGCCTGGTTTTCAAAATACCCGTGAGACGCTGATTTTGACCGATGTGCTCAATCATGGTTGTATTGTCTCAGCGATCGCCAATGCAGGTACTCGTTCTGGAAAATTGTTTGGTCATAGCCCACGAGTTCGAGTTAGAGCCTATCGTCACTGTGATGTCGAAGATTTAGCTCGTAAGCTTCGCCGCTATGCCCGTCCCGATGATCGGATTATGGTCATTTCCGATGCGGTTTTCTCGATGGATGGTGATATTGCCCCCCTACCAGATATGCTGGACGCAATGCAGCCTTACGATGGTAGCGTTCTGGTCATGGATGAAGCTCACGCCAGTGGGTCGATTGGAGCGACAGGCCGAGGGATTTACGAGCATTTTGGAATTTTGCCACAGCATGCGATCGAGCGGGGCATTGTTCCCTTGATTATGACCACATTTTCTAAGTTTGCTGCCTCAGCTGGAGCGGCAATTAGCTCTCATGTGGCGGAACTCATTCCTTTATTGAATGTCTCTCCCACGTCAATCGGGACGATTTCCTTGTCACCCCCTCTAGCAGCAGCAGCATTGGAAAGTATCCGTCAGGTGCGCCAGCGACCAGAACAAGTCAAAATCCTTCAGGAAAATACACAGTATTTGCGATCGCGTCTACTTGAACAGGATTTCGCTGCCATTGGTGAAACGAATGTTGTGCCAGTAATTCTGCCACCGGAGATTAATCCGAAACTCTTTGGTCGTCAACTTATGGAGAAGCACGGCATTTGGGTTTCACCCATCTGGTTTATTGCCAAACCCCGCCTCCGAATTACCGTTAACGCCCTCCATACAAAAGAGGAAATGGATCGGTTGGTAGCGGCAATGGTGGCAACGCGGGATTTGCTATATCAGCCGATGATTAGTGCTTGAGCAAGGTTGAATGTTAGGAAGTTAAAAGGTTGAAGGTTGAAGTCTTTAACAGAAGAGGGCGTCGATCAGGTGGGAAGTTATCGCTTGCCACTGGCACGCCCTACTCCCTGATCCGCCGAATAAGGTTCAAGCTGACTTTTCTTGCTCCGTTACGCCAAAACAGTCCAAAAGACTTGACAATCCCTGTGGCATGGCAGGAACTGTTAAATTCTGTTGGATTAGAAGCGATCGCTACAGCATCAATGGTTGAATGTTGTACGACTCAGACAGGTGATCAACGTGCAAACGTCAACAACTAACTTAGAAATTCGGGCTGTCACCACATCAGCCGACCAAGAATTGTTTCTGGATGTACCAGCACGAATTTATGCGAATGATACTCAGTGGGTGCCCCCTCTCCGGAGTGATGTCGCCAAGCAGTTGGCACCTACGAATGCTTTTTTTCAATACGGGAAAGTACAGCAGTTTATTGCTCTAGAGGGAGATACTAAGAAGCCTCAAGCTGTAGGACGGATTGTGGCTGCGGTGAATCAACGGTTAATTGAACGAGAAGGGCAAAATATAGGTTTATTTGGTTTTTTTGAGTGTGTTCAGGATTTTGCGATCGCAAAATCTCTTCTTGATGCTGCCTGCGAGTGGTTGCGAGAACAAGGTATGACAATTGTGCGAGGGCCGATTGATTTATCAACTCACAACAATTGTTTATTCTTAGTTGATGGCTTTGACTCACCTCCCATGGTGATGATGCCCTACAATCCTTCCTACTATCCAAAATTAATAGAACAGGACAATTGGCAGAAAGCCAAAGATGCTTATGCCTATGATTTTCCCCTCGATCAACCCTTATCAGCAGAATTTGAAAAAGGATATCGCATTGCCTGTAAATCCGGCATTCACTTCCGTCCCATTAGAACCAAAGGAGAAGGATTTGAGCAAGATTGCATCAGTCTTTATCACCTGTTTAATCGTGCCTTTGCCAATAATTGGAGTTCTACCCCTCGCACCGAGGAAGAATTTTTGGAAGAAGCGAAAGCCTTACAAAGCTTAGTAGATCCGGATGTCTTCCCCATCGCAGAATATAACGGTGAGATGGTCGGCTTTTTTATGGGCTTACCCGATTACAACATTCCTTTAAAGCAGGTGAACGGGAAACTTAACTGGTTGGGAATTCTCAAATTCTTATGGTATCGCCGTCAAATTGACCAAGGCCGGGTTATTGCCATTTGTTCCCTGCCGGAGTATCGCCGGAAAATGCTACCCCTAGCCTTGATTTATTTAGGAATGCAAGGTGGAATCAAAAAAGGTAAACCTTATAAACGGGCTGAACTTTCTTGGGTTTGGGAAAATAATTTCTCTTCCCGGAAGCTCATCGAAGCATCAGGAGGAAAAATTTATAAGACTTACCGCATTTACGAAAAAACGCTATGAAATTAGAGGAGTGTGATTTTTTTAAAGTCACTAACTCCTTATCTTTTTTCGATGCCCTATTACTTCGTTGCTACTACAGCAATATTCCAAGCCAACCGCTTCATCAAGGGGAATTTTTTCAAAATTCTATCTACCTTTTCTAACGCTTGATAAGTAGGAGCCAGTCTTTCCTGCTCAATAATGATTTTCTTCCAATAACGTTCCTGATTCGGGTCAATTTTTTCAACCAAATAAAACTGTAGAAAAATCCAAAGCGTGGCAATCCAAAAAGTATCGTAATCTGTTTGAGAAAATACAGATTTAATATAATTAACGATATTAATCTCTAACGGCATTTCATCATCTGTGCGTACCTCAGTTGCCATCCGCCGATAGACATTAATCACAGGATTGTGCTTCAAAGGGTCCCAAAAACAAGCTTTTCCACCCGGTTTGAGAACTCGGTGCATTTCCTTTAAAGCGATTTTGGGGTCTGGAATATGGTGTAATAAATTGGAGGCATAGACAATATCAAACGTGTTGTCGGGAAAATCGAGTGCCATTGCATTTGCAGTACAACCTTCTATTTTGACGCCATGACGTTCTGCCAACTGAAGGGCTACCTCCACCATTCCGGGTGAATAATCAGCCGCAATACAACTTGCTCCTTGCATCGCGAAATACACACTATTTTCACCAGCACCGCAACCCAAATCTAAAAGCCGCTTCCCTCGTAAATTTCCCATCTTTCGCAGGATAAACCGATTTTCTGGGGCTGTGCAGGCTTCAAAATAATCGGCTACCCGAATGCCATCGATATCAATGGCAGCAGCCCAGGTATCGTGAAAAAGTCGCTCTTTTTTCAGGGTTTCGTCTAACATTTTTTCGCCAACTAGAGTTAAATGTTTTTACGGGAGCAAAGCTCAATTTTCCGGCTAAAATCACATCAAATTTGAAGGATGAGAACACCAATCATTGATTGTTCCTCCAAGAATCTAAAAAAGACGGGATTGAGTCAAGTAATGATTAAAATTGTTCGCAATCTTTCCTATTTTTGATTTTATTTTAAATATCTTAATATTTTTTGTCAAAATTAATGCTTATTGAGTTGAATTGGTAATTTTCAAAGAGCGCAATTCAAACGTACAAGAGTCCACCCAGTTATTTTGATCATAATTTAATAAATCAAACAAAAGATAGGCCGCATCTTGACCCTCAAGGGATAGCTCAAATGAAGTTACTTTTTTAAGTTTATGCTTATAGGCTCGTTCTATTGAACTAATGACTTGACCGTCTCGATTAAGCATGGCTAATCGTATAGATGAACCCACGCAAGCACGATCCATGTAAGTGATATAACCAGCTATTTTAACTTGATTGGATACTGGGCCTAAATACAGTAAAGAGGTTCCCAATTGCTGGGTGCGGTCTTCACTAGACTGACGTCTGCGTTTTTTGACTTGGCTAACTTGAAATAAGTCTTGATGGTCTAAAGCTTCGGGATTAGCATAAACTAATTTGGTTTGAGTAGAGGGTAAACTGAATTCCCTGGCTAACAAAGTCGATTCAAAAATGCGATCGCGGCGAAAAGCAATGATAGATTCTGTATAACCTGGAGTAGGACTAATCCGAGTGTTGTAAGACCATTGACTGAGAATAACCCAGTTTCCCTGAGAACCGGGGCGTTCAGCAATTTTCTGTTGGATAGCATCAAGTGTCCGCACTGCTGTTGCTAGAGAGGTTGGACGAAATCGCTGGTAAATGCTGACTACAACCCCATCTTCAAAAGTAAACTGCGCGGGTAAGCGTTTGAAGTCTTGGGCAAATTCCCAATTTTGAGTAAAGGCATCAAACACCACATGGACTACATCCATTTCTTGATTGGGTAGCCATTCTCCCACAGCAGGCAGTTGAGTGGGGTCGCGGGAATAATCGGGCAGTCGCGTCGGAGTCACCACATACTGTGCTTCTAGCAATCTCTCTAAGGGATAAGCATCGCGAGAATCAACTTCCGGTGTGGACAGGATGTTCAAAAATCGTTCTTCAGGTGGATAGAGGGCTTGTTCTGCCGCTCTTACCATCCCAGAAGTGAGCTGTAGACGTTGATAACCGACTACAAAAATGGGTTCTTGATCAGGAGTCAACAGACGCAGGTAATTCACCAATCGGACGGCTTCATCATAATCTGTCCGCACCAGGGGTGGCATACTCAAGGCAAACCAGGGATGAAACAAACGGCTAATTGTCCCAACTGGGGTGAGTCCGACAATGAAATTGGCAACCAAGTAGCAACCCACAACCCCTAACATGAACTTGCGTGCTTTTCCCTGCAACGTTATCCAGCTTGTCCAGATAAAGATAACTAACCCAATAACAACAAGCGGTGTGACTTGCAAGGAATAAAAGACATTGCCATAGCGCAGGTAAACCAGCCATAGTATCAGCGACAAGATACCCGTCCACCCCATCAAGCTCACCCCTGCTAAAGGTAAGGTACGAGCTAGAAAGCTTGCAGAAAATCCGATCGCTACAATTAACCAAGTTCCCCAGCCGTAAAATGAGGCGTATAAGTTAAAAATGTCGCTGAACGGTAAACTCCAAGACGTATAGAGCGTTTTGTAATCAAGCGTTAGTGCAGCGTAGGTAAACTGAGGGGCGACGATGCCTACGGTAACAAGGGTTGCCACTCCCATCAGACCAATTTGTATACCGCTAACCAGCAAATTCCGCCAAGCCTTGGTGTTAAAGATAGCCCAATGCCACGCCATTCGTTTCTGGAACAGCAGTTTTTGCACATCGGCAATAAAAACCATCAACGCTTGTAGGGTAAGAGCCCCTAGAAAAGCAAGACATCCATAGATAAAATGACGGCGGAGGAGAATGGATGCTCCCAGGAAAAATCCAATCAGCGGAATTCTCCACCACCGCTTGCATCTGACATCTTGCAAGTAAATAAAGGTTGCCAACCCGATGAAGACTGCTCCCCCTGTATCCGGAAGTCCCATAAATGTTGGTATCCAGCTAACGGGAAGCAGTAAAGTCAAGAATGCCGTTGACCAAAACACCGTTCGTGAATGCGTGTAGTCATAACTACTCGTTGGTTGAGACTGACGCGGGGACACCCAGACGCCGAGAGGCGGGGATAAGAAAAAATTTTTGCCACCATACTCACCAACTGTGTTTGACTGCACCCTGCATGAATGGACTGGGATGATCTGAGTCGCGATCGCACCCATCACCAAGGTAAACGGGAGCAGGTAAACTAACGACAGAGCTTGTTGGTAGACCAGGCGAGAGTTGCCGAAGAGTAGGAAAAAGGGAATTAACGGCAGTGTAAAGAGTCGATTGCGCTCCGAGTTGAGAGATTGCCTAACCAGTTGGAACGCCTCAATCGGGGATTCCCGTAAGGTATTGACAACCACTAGGGTGCGCTCATGCCAGTCAATCCACCAATGAAAGTTATGCTCACTGGAGATGTAAAGCCAGGTAATGATGACAATTGTGAGTATCAGACTCGTTAAGCAAGCTGCATCTACTAGAAGTTGTGGGCGAACTTCTAGCCGCAATCGGGACATTGGCATTTCTTAAGCTTGTTCCCTTGACCCTTGAACGACAACAGTTTCTTCTGATACACCCGATGACTCGGCGTTGGTTGAGGAAGTCTCCTGCAATTGAGACCGAGTAACACCCTGCAACGAGCCATAAAGCCGATTGAGGGCGTTCACATAAGCTTGAGCCGAGGCGACGATAATATCGGTATTGGCTGCGTGACCGGAAAAGACACGATTATTATGCCGTAGCCGGATTGTAACTTCTCCGATCGCATCAATGCCCTTAGTCACCGATTGCACAGAAAACTCAATCAATTCATTGGGCACTTTTACCACTCGGTTGATGGCTTTGTACACTGCATCCACTGGCCCTGTCCCAATGGCCGCATCCATCAGTTCCTCTCCTGCGGGTGTCCTCACAGCAATCGTTGCAGTCGGACGAGCATGATTCCCACAAGAGACTTGCACCAATTCTAAGCGAAATAGTTCTGGGGTTTGTTGAATTTCATCATTGGCGATCGCTTCTAAATCCCAGTCGGAAATTTCTTTTTTCTTATCCGCTAGGTCTTTGAACCGGATAAACGCCCGATTTAACTCGGTTTCCGACAGTTCAAACCCCAATTCCCGCATCCGAGTCCGAAAGGCATTACGACCCGAATGTTTGCCCAGAACAATTTGATTTTCCGTTAAACCAATGGATTGGGCATCCATGATTTCGTAAGTTAGCTTGTTTTTGAGGACGCCATCTTGGTGAATGCCGGACTCATGGGCAAAGGCGTTTGCGCCAACAATTGCTTTGTTGGGCTGTACCAACATCCCGGTGAGGCTGGAAACCAAGCGGGAGGTTTTGTAAATCTGCTTGGTATCGATATGGGTTAAGGGTTCCTCTGACTCAACCGGACGACCTAAGAAGGGGTTGAAAAACTGCCGCCGGACGTGCAGTGCCATCACCAACTCTTCTAAGGCGGCATTTCCTGCCCGTTCCCCAATGCCGTTGATGGTGCATTCCAACTGCCTTGCACCGTTTTTCACGGCTTCTAGGAAGTTGGCGACTGCTAGGCCTAAATCATTGTGACCGTGTACAGAAATAATCGCTTGGTCGATGTTGGGAACGTTTTCTTTAATGCCACGAATTAACGCCCCAAACTCGCTCGGTGTGGTGTATCCCACCGTGTCGGGAATATTAATGGTGGTTGCCCCTGCTGCGATCGCTTGTTCTAAGACTTCATAGAGAAACTCAGGGTCCGAGCGTCCGGCATCTTCTGGAGAAAACTCTACATCTGCAACAAAGGATTTGGCATAGGCAACCATCTCTTGTGCGATCGCTAATACTTCCTTGCGTGTCTTTTTAAGTTTGTACTCTAGATGGATGTCAGAAGTTGCAATAAAGGTATGAATGCGCGGTTTAGCCGCCGGTTTCAGGGCATTGGCGGCGGCTTGGATATCCTGACGTGTGGCTCGTGCTAGACCGCAAATGGTTGGTCCCGACTCAGTCCCGACTGTTTGAGCAATCTTTTGTACCGCCTCAAAATCACCAGGACTGGCGTAAGGGAAACCGGCTTCGATGACATCAACTCCTAGTCGGGCGAGTTGGCGAGCGATCGTCAGCTTTTCGTCTACATTCAGAGTTGCCCCTGGAGACTGTTCACCATCACGAAGTGTGGTGTCAAAAATAATAATGCGGTTGGGTTGTAGTTGCTTGTTCATAGCTCAGTTTGCCGCCCTTTGTGAGTTGATTGTCCTCAATCTATAAAAGATACTAGGTATTTTTTGTTCTAATTAAATTAATAGTCGTTTTTTTCAATATAATCTCGTATCTCGTTTAAATCGATGTAGCGATCGGTTGCATTTCTAAGTTCTCTCGCTATCATTCCTTCGGTTGATACAACTGTAATATGTGTGTTTTTTGAGCGTAATAGTTCAATAGCTCGTTCAAAATCTCCGTCCCCACTAAAGAGAATTACTTTATCATATTGATCTACTGTATTAAACATATCAACGACAATTTCTATATCTAAATTAGCTTTTTGGGAATAGCGCCCAGAATTATCATCGTAATATTCTTTAAGAATTTTGGTTCGGACTGTGTAACCTAGGCTAATCAAGGCATCTCGGAATCCCCGTTGGTCTTGAGGGTCTTTTAATCCGGTGTACCAAAAAGCATTAACTAAAGTTGTATTGGGTTCCCCTTTGAAGTAGTCTAATACTCTTCTAGGGTCAAAAAACCAGCCGTTTTTTTGTTGAGCGTAGAACATATTGTTACCGTCTACAAAAATAGACAGACGGTTCATTGAACATGGCATATAAACTAAGACCTAATAATTCAAGAGAATTTAAGTGAACTTCTTATTTTAGCAATTTTTACTAATTGATTTGCTAATAGTTACGGTTTGGTGATAAGTCCAGAAGTTTTCTCCTCCTTTTTCATATTGACTACTCCTGTTCTTAAATCGACTTCAGGTGATAAACCTAAAGGCTTAATTCGCGAATACAGGATTACTCGAGCTTAAGTATATTTGAGCCGCACAGTCTAACGGCTGCTACGGATGTACTTTATTAAATCTACATTACTTTAAATTGTAGTTCTGCGTGGACTCTCTCGTGAGTTGATCTAGTTCCAGAAGGCTTTTATATAGAAGGCTCCAAGGCTCCAAGGGATATGGCTTATCGAGTTACAGTTTTAACCTTTTTGAATGGGTGGCATATTTTCGCCACACTGTACTAGCCTGTGGAAGGTTTCATTGCAGGTAGGAACACCAATCACTCCACCCGCCTACATACAGCTTTCCTCTAGGGATGCCAGCTACTTCCATAGAAAGCAGATTCACGCAAGCGGTAACACCAGAGCCACAATAAACGATGACTTCTGTTTCTCGCTCAACATCATTCCATCGTTGTTGTTGCTCTATGGGGGAGCGCAAGTAACCTTGGTCATCTGTAACGTCTTGCCAAGGGTAATTAATCGCACCAGGGATATGGCCAGCAATAGGGTCAATTGGCTCTCGTTTACCTAAATAGCGATCGCGCTCTCGTGAATCGACTAACATCACTCCCGGCAAATCTTTGCGAGTTTTTAGGGTGTCAATATCGATAACCCAATCTGAGTGTAGTTGCGGCACCAACGTCCCTGGTTGAGACACTGATGGTAAGCTATCTGTAACTGGATATCCACCAGCTTGCCATGCCTTCCACCCCCCATCCAGCAAGGCAACTTTGTCATGTCCCATATAGCGTAGTAGCCACCAGAGACGCGCAGCAAAAGCCATGCGAGAATCATCGTAAGCAACAACTCGTGTCTCTTGAAAAGTCACCCCCATGCTGGCTAGTTTCTGCGCTAACTGAGTGATATTGGGGAGAGAATGACGCCCACCATAGCGCTCTACAGGTGCCGATAGGTCTTTATTCAAATCCAGGTAGTGAGCATTGGGGATGTGGCTCTCTTGATACTGCTGATACCCCTGTTCCGGCTCAGTGAGAGCAAAGCGGCAATCCACAATCACTAAATTTGAGTCTTCCAGGTGTTCCCTCAAGAACTGAGCAGAAACGACAAAAGGCGTGTCCATTATTTGTCTAATCTGAACGGTGGCGGTAGAACTACTCCCGTTAGCGTACCAGGAGATCGCAAAATCTCGCACTCTTCACTGTTCAGAGAAAACTACCGACACCAACCTGACTACAGGTTGCAAACAGATATGATATGACCTGATACTACCTAAACGACTGGTAAAATCATTCCCTCACGAGCCAGTACATCATTGGGAAAGACAGACTGAACTTGCTCTTCCACTTGGTCAAGAAAATCATCATCATAATCTGGGTGAAAGCGAGACATCGCAATGCGCTTGACCCCTGCTGCTTTTGCCGTTGAGATTCCCGTTTGCCAAAGGTTATCTTGCCAAAGCAGTGGCGAAGACTCATGCAAGTCTGCTCTGGAAAGGCTACGGGGAGCATCTAAAATGAGTAAATCAGCTTGACGAGCTAAGTGAAGAAGATTTTGATCAATCTTATCGGGATAGCAGGTGCGATCAGTGGCATAGACAACAGAGCGTCCTTGCCAGCTCACTCGATAACCCATTGCCCGATGGGAGTAGTGGAGAAAAACGGCCTCTATAGTAACGTCGTCTAGGATGATTTTTTTCCCAGACGTCAGGCTGTAAAATTTGAGCTCTGACCGCATCACTTGGAGAGGAACAGGGAAATTGGGTCCCACCATCTGGCAACTCAGACGATGCTCCATTGATGTTCCATCCGATGCGGGAGGACCATAAATATGGAAACAATTGCCTGGAACGAACCCAGGTACAAAAAAGGGAAATCCTTGGATGCTGTCCCAATGACAATGAGTAAAGAACATGGAGGCTTCCACTGGCATCGATTTGAGCAACTGATTGCCCAGTAGTCGTAAACCCGTGCCGCCATCAAAAATTAGGCGTTTGTTACCTACCCGGATTTCGACGCAGGATGTATTGCCCCCATAGCGGATCGTATTTTTTCCGGGGGCGGATATTTGACCTCGAACGCCCCAGAACTGAAGGACAAAATTATCTGTAGAGCCAGTTACCATATCTGCTCTAGCATTAGATGTACTTGGTGGTGGTGCCGCTGGCTCAAAGTCTGGCATCTTTCAATGAAGTTAGCCTGGATTAGTAACACTTCACACCAGCGAATTTCCATAAGA
>CBKWLJ010000178.1:0-16668 GCA_966675205.1 uncultured bacterium | reverse complement strand
GTTAGAAG
The DNA here is from genome assembly GCA_966675205.1 of uncultured bacterium. GTDB lineage: Bacteria > Cyanobacteriota > Cyanobacteriia > Cyanobacteriales > Coleofasciculaceae > JBFLZA01. The sequence goes on along the minus strand of CBKWLJ010000178.1, from coordinate 16,660 downwards.
GTTGCAGGTTAGAAGGTTGAAAGTTAGAGTATAGTATTTTTGTGATAACAAGCATAATTTTCCTAGCTGGATGCCGAGGGAAATTTTCGGACTTGATACTCACCGGCTTCAATAATCTGTTGTTGCTCTCCAAACTCTTTGGTAAACAGAGATTCAACTTGTTGCAGGCGTTCTGACGGTACAGATTTCCAGGCTTCCCGGTTTTCCCAGCGAATAACAAGGACAACCTCTGTCGGTTTTTCTGGATCAATCCAAACTTCTTTACCTAGAAATCCCGGATAGCTAGCCAGCATAGATGTCCAAATTTCGGCATCTTTTTCAATAAATTTTTCTCGCTGTTCGGGAGAGATTTTTAGTTTGAGCCACTCAATGATCATATTGATGAAGGGGGCTTGATGCCAGTAGGCAAAGCCAAATCAGGATACACTGCTCTATTGTGCCATGATCAGTTTCGCTCTAAGGCAAGCGATCGCTATGTGGAAAATTTTCCCTCAGCCTTAGACGAGTCAGGTGAAGGCTTGCAAAAGAGCGCTTCTACAAACCCCCTAGCTTCGACTGATGGAGACAGCTATTTATCTAGGTTCCTGACAAAATAGAACTGTAGGCTGAGATCAAGTCGGTGATGAGCCCCCTTGGAACAGTCTACGTCAAGCCCCAATAAAGCACCGAGTGGCAGAAACAGAGTATGGATAATAACAACTGGCTTAAGCAGTTATTGATGGTTGGTGTCGGTACGACTTCAGTCGTCGCTGAGAAACTGCGAGAGGTGAGTGATGAATGGGTAAAAGAGGGGAAAATTAATCCTGAACAGGCTAAGGGATTTGTTGATGATATGGTGCAGCAAATCAAGTCTGAGCAGGGAAACTTTGAGGCGAATATGGAGCGGCAGATGCGTCAGATCCTACAAGATTTAGGCGTTCCGCGCCAATCTGAAGTGGATGAATTGCGAGGCCGTATCGACCGTCTCGAACGTCAGGTACGAGACCTAGAAAATAAGCTCTGGCGTTAAAAATATAAAATCGGGAGGAGAAATTTTGAAAGAAATTTTAATCAGTTTAGGAGTAGTATTAGCGTTTGGATTGCTGCTGCTAGTGGCTCAGTTTACGACTGACAAAAGTTCAGCAGTTGCTGATGAACTCACTAAAACTCAAGCGGTAGCCGTTGCACCCAATCCTAGTGCTAACCTCACTGTTGACAATACACAACTTATTGCAGTGAATACTAATTCAGAAAGCGAACAATCTAGTGAAACTAATGTAGTTACAACTCCTTCAGGTCTGAAGTATATCGAGCTTACTGAGGGAACTGGAGCAATGCCCAAAAAGGGGCAAACTGTACTTGTTCACTACACCGGGACGTTGGAAGATGGGGAGAAATTTGATAGTTCTCGCGATCGCAACCGCCCCTTTTCATTCAAACTAGGTACTGGACAGGTCATCAAAGGTTGGGATGAAGGTCTTGCCACCATGAGAGTCGGTGGGCGTCGTCAGCTCATTATCCCTCCAGAGTTGGGTTATGGCTCTCGTGGCGCTGGTGGAGTTATTCCTCCCAACGCAACGCTGATTTTCGATGTAGAACTGCTGAGAATTAGCTAATAGTTCCTAATTTCACGGAAAAACAAGGAAATTAGTTTGTAAGAGTAATCTTAACCGGGTGAACTACTACACCCCCTATCCCGTTGCAGAAAGCATCTGGGACTACTTTGCGGATAATGTTGTAACTTCCGTTCACGTCGGCGTTAAATTTAACGCCGATTTTTGATTTGTATAATCCTCGCTTAAGGCGACGACCGCTAAACTTTGCGGTTTTAGCTTCTTGTGTTCCTTACACAGGAAGAGAATCTCCGTCCAAGAAGCTGGCAACCGAAGTGTAGGACTCCTCGGTGATGACAACTTTAATGCCAACCAATTGGGCTTTGTAAATCAAAATTTCGATAAACCTAGCGTGAGGAACGCTAGTAAAATTTTGATTGTTGACCTTACCAATATTGATTTCTTGCTTCCAGTTCTCATTTTTTCCGATCACAAGAGTTGAGATATTGCTTTCAACTAACTGATTGATAATGAAACGACTGGACTTGTGAAGATAATCATCTATTTTGAATCCTCGCTTGGTTGATAAGCGTTGAATTCTATTAGATGTTTTCCTGTTCCCTTTGAGGTGAGATTGAAGCTCGGCTTTCTTCTTGTTATAGAAGTTGTTAACCGCTTTAACGGGTTTGCCATTAATCAGGAAAGGTTTAAAGCCTTTTTGATTTGAAGTTACAGCCGCCAAGTTGTTAAGACCAACATCTACACCCGCTATTGCTTCACTGTTTACTAACTGTTGGATAGGTTGCTCATAAATTATTTCAACCACGTAGTAGTTGAGACGAGGAATAATTCTCACCTCGTTGATATTCTGCTTGTTACCAGAAATCATCAGGTTTGTTCCCGATGGTTTCACCCATCCTTTCAATTGAGTTAAAGTCCCCACTTTTGTAGGGGTCTACATTAGAGGGAGTTAAAACCCCCCCTTTAACGCATGAATGATGAATTCATAATTCAGCATTCATAATTCATCATTTAACGATTGGGAGTGGCAAGATTCCGAAATCGAGTAAACTGCGGGTCAAATAATAACTTCACCACACCCGTCGGACCATTCCGATGCTTGGTAATAATGACTTCAGCGATGCCTCGATCAGGTGAATCTGGATGATAATATTCATCGCGGTAAAGCATTATGATTAAATCCGAGTCTTGTTCAATACTTCCGCTTTCGCGTAAATCAGACATCATCGGCCGCTTGTTAGTCCGAGCTTCAACTCCGCGACTCAACTGAGACAAAGCAATAACCGGGACACCCAATTCACGCGCTAACCCTTTGAGGCTGCGTGTAATCCGAGACAGCTCTTGTACACGATTATCACTGCCACTGCCTTCCATCAATTGCAAGTAATCGATTAAAACTAACCCCAACTTGCCGCCTTGTTCTGCTTGGAGACGCCGCACCTGCGATCGCATCTGCATCACGGTTGGGTTGGCAGTATCATCAATATAAATGGGTAACTCTGATAAAGTCCCTAAAGCGTAGCTTAATTTCTCCCACTGACTCGCGGCGATACGCCCTGTCCGCAGGTAGTTACTCTCAATCTCCGCCTCACAAGCCAAGAGTCGCTGCACTAGCTGCTCTTTCGACATTTCTAAGCTAAAAACCGCCACTGGCAAGTTTTCTGCAATCTGCCGAGCAATCCCTAAAGCAAAACTGGTATTGTGAACACAAATATCATTCGCTACAAAGTTATGAGTTTCTGGAATCGTTAAGTCGTAAACCTGCTTGCATCCAACAGGCTCGATTGCAACAATTTCATCCCAGTAAACTTCACTCGTAGCTAGTTGCTGAAGTGGCAGATTATTTAATAGAAATCCCAACTTCAATAGCTGTTCTCGCGACAATACCTGTTGATTAACAGGAAGATTGCACTCATTTTTAATACCAGCCTGTTGAGCTAATAATTGCCAAGATTCGTTGTCTTGGACACCAGCAAGTGGCTGCCAAATTTCAGCCGGAATAAAATCGTTACTCGTTTGGTTTTGATTTTTGGTTATAGCTTTTTGAACTTGGGAAACAAGTTCTTCTTGACCAAAGATACCAATTTCTGAAATAAACGTTTTTATTGACGGAACATCGATTATATTGAGTGTCCAACAACGTGAGTGATTATTGTCTTTAATAGACTGCTTTTTCAGCGAGGCAATGATGCCAAATCGGAGTAAGAGGTGCTGTACTTGTCGTACTAGTCTCTCACTGACTAGAGTCAAACTTACCTGTGCTTTACCGTTGCCTAAAACTATTGCTTGTCCTTTAGTTGCAAACAGACGATTGAGGAATAAAGAAATTTGCGATCGCTCTAACCTAAAGAGAATTGATGGAATTGACTGGATAGCAGCCTCTTTACCCCAAAGCCCTAATTCTTGTAACCAAAGCGTTAAGGGATTCTTGCCATTTTTACTAATGGCAGCAACTCCATAAGGTACGAGTGTTTCTGGTTCCACTGACCAAAACTGAACTGCCTGAATAAACTCTTCTTGTAGCAGAGGATTGTCATTTATAAATTGTGGTGAAGTGCTTGTTAAACAACCATTCCCCATCAAGTATCCCAAAACCTTGAGTTCATACTCGCGCAGCATTTCTGAGCCAAAAACATCTAGCTGACGCGGTACTGCGATCTGATCGCCTGGTTTGAGTTCCGCAAGCTGCCGCCATCCCTTGATGGCCAGAAAAGGATGGGTAATGGTAGATTCAACCCATCGTCCCAATCGGGTTGTCACGCGAAATACTGGCTTATGCCCATCATCTACAAATGCAGAAGGTTGAGTAAAGTGGAATTTCCCATCATCCTTGAGCGTTAGTAATTGCGCTTGACGGCGATGATAGATTTCCTCAATCGTGGCGATACTCCCGTCTGACAAAACAATTTCGCTGTCACACACCAAGCATTTCCCCATTGACGGTCTGCCAGCGATGATAATCAAATCAGAACGCTGGAACCCCCCGGTCATGGCATCTAAGTCATAGAAATTAGTCGCAATACCGGGGATTGCCAGATTCTCCTGTTGGCGAGTTTCTATTTCCTGAAACGTTTGAATTAACGTCTCAGAAATTGGAATCAAACCCTGCTTGGGATTTGCTTGAGTGAGGCTGAAAATTTTCTGTTCTGCTTGGTCGAGAACCGTCTCCAACTCTACGGATGTTTCGTAACCAAGCTGAACCACTTCGTTGCCTGCCTGGATAAGCTGGCGACGGAGGTACTTGTCCATCACCAATACCGCGTAGCGATCGACATTGACTGCTGACACGGTGCGATCGACTAATTCTGCTAACTTGCTCTGGCCGCCAATTTTTTCTAATAATTCATGGTCATACAACCAAGTGGTAACGCTCATCAAATCAACTGGCTTCCCTTGGGTATGGAGCGCTAAGGCAGCTTTGTAAATTTCCTTGTGAGCATTGATGTAAAAGGCATCTGGCCGAAGTAGATCAGCCACCCGACCAATGGCTTCAGGGTCTAAGAGAATGCCTCCGAGGATTGATTCCTCGGCATCAACATTTTGAGGGGGTAGAAAGTTGCCAAAAGCGGAAAAGTTGAGTTCTTGAGCCATAGCCAAGGCAATATCGAGAATACAACCAGCTTAATGAATTTAGGGGCTGAGTGACGGTGACGGGAACACCACTCAACCCCTAATTCTTGGTTGCAGGTTACAGGTTAACAGGTTGTACTACCAAGGAGAAGCCGCAGCTTGGTTAGAAACAGTTAGCAGGAATGCAAGTAATTTCAACCTTCCAACTTTTCAACCCTCAACAAGATCTTGGTGGGAATGATAGCTCTGTTCACAATGCTTAGAGAAGGGAAAAGCGATTTGTGGAAATCGACGTCTTTGTTTCAAAACCCCTTTCCCCTTTTCCTTTCACCTTTCCCTTAGAGAGGTGCAACTTGAACTTCTACCGTTGCTGTAACTTCCGGATGGAGTTTAACATCTACTTTATAGAATCCCAGCTTGCTGATATCAGGTACAGTAATTCCCCGACGATCAACTTCCTGATTAGTAGAGGCTTGAATGGCTTCTGCTACGTCTTGAGCAGTAACGGTACCAAAGATAGCCTCATTTTCACCCACTTGCTTACGGATGACAAAGCGACCAATTGTTTCCAAGGCTGTCTTGCGAGATTCAGCTTGCTGCTTCTCTTCAAGTAAGCGCTGCCGCTCTTGCTCTTTGCGCCGTTCCACTTGCTTGAGGATACCAGGGGTAGCGATAACCCCTAGATTTTTGGGAATGAGATAGTTACGAGCATAGCCAGGAGCGACGTCAACCACATCGCCTGTTCTTCCCAATTTCTTAACGTCTTGATTTAAGACTAATTGCACGCGTTTCGCCATAGTCGTTGTTTCAGGTACTGACTTCTTCTTTGGAGTGGTGATAATCTAGAACACTCCATACTACGAAAATATGTGAAACGATCGCAACTATAGTATCGCTCAAAACGGGGATGGAAAATTGCGGGTATTCTTGCCTCGTAACAGTTTGGGCACCTTCAGAAATCTCTAGAAAACATTTCCAGCCATTTAAAATCGATCTTTCATGCCTCGCAGCCGTGAAAAGGTCTGTATGGGGTCATGAGATTTGACCGCCGTTTGGAGTACAGGTTCCTCCCAACGCAAAAAGGGATTGGTGCGCTTTTCTATACCTAACAGAGATGGTACCGTTGCCTCCGAACGGTGACGCGCTGCTTGAACTTCGATAAATCGAGATTGTAAGTCTGAATTCTCGGCATCTACAGTTAGGGCAAATTGAAGATTTTTCAGGGTGTACTCATGAGCGCACCATACCCGCGTATTATCCGGTAATGCTCGCAGCTTGCTTAAAGATTCCACCATCTGCGTCGGAGTTCCTTCAAAAAGTCTGCCGCAGCCCCCTGCAAACAGGGTATCGCCGCAGAATAACTCCCCAGGTTCACCTTCTAGTTCTGGTGGAAAGTAGTAAGCGATATGCCCACTAGTGTGTCCGGGAACAAACAAGACTTCGCCTCTGCGTCCCCCAAACTCGACCTTGTCGCCTTCGGAGCAAAACACCTGTTGTCCGGGAATTCTGCCTCTATCTTGAGTGCTTCCATAGACACGAATGTCAGGAAAACGCTGAAGTAACTGCCGATTGCCACCAACATGATCCATGTGATGATGAGTGTTAAAAATGGCGAGCAGTTTAGCGCCCAGTTCTTCTAAGCGCCGTAGCACTGGCTGTGCTTCTGCCGGGTCAACAACAGCCGCAACATTCTGTTTAGGGTCATGTAGCAAAAAGATGTAGTTGTCAGAAAGTGCTGGAAGTTGGCTTACCTGCATGACTTGTACTCCTTTTGGACACTAAGTTTCACTCTCATCACTGTCTTGACTGAATTTTCTGTTGACCGAAGAAAGACTCCAGGGCGGAAGGAATTTATCTCAATGCCAATGGCACGAGCCATTTGGCGACACAGAGGGAGCAAGGGTTCCAAGCCCCCACGGCAGAAACTTCAGTGGTTCTTGTTCAGGAAGGACATCAATCCCTTTGTGAATAAAACCCTCTGCCTTCTACCTCCTTCCTTCTGCCTTCTCAACTATTCAGCGCTAGCTCATTTTTAACCATAGCTCTACTCCCAGCTCTGATGTAAGATGACGCCATCGTGCCAAGCAGATTATCTTAGGAGAGAATTAAGGCAGTAGCCAACCAAGATATTTTTTTTGACCAGCAGCTAATGGCAGGAAACAGTCAGAATCACTCCAGTCAATCGATCAAGCAAATTGTTGAACGAATTTTTAATACTGGTCAATTAAGCCGTCTGGAGCATCTACATTTAGTCACTACCTTTCTATCGGACTACAAAGTTACCGAGGATGAACGCAGTCATATCAATCGTGTCTTTGATGAGCTGCAAATCGGTCATCTGAAGCTCGTGAATTAATTCCGTCTTTAATGGTTGGCTGCTTTTGCTCTCTGTTGCCATTGAATATGGCAACTTAATAGCATTTTAATCCGAGTTAATTTCCTAATATTATTAATTGCACTACCCTATGTCTCCTTATAAGCTTCTCTTGAAATACGCGCTCCGTTATCCTTTATGGATTTTCTTGACAATTATTATTGGTTTCTCTAGTGCGCTTTTTAATGGGGTGAGTACAACGTTAATTGTACCTTTAGTTCTGGGTTTTTTGGGCAAGGAAGATATTGGGATACAAGGAGGACCACCCATCGTCCAAAAAATATTGTCTTTTTTTGACGCTGAAGGCAATCAAAGCTTGATATTGATGGTAGGGATAGTAGTTTTAGCAATTATCCTAAAAAATGTTGCAGTTTATCTCAACGCTCTTGTTTCTGCCAATTTATCAAGACAATTGGTGAGAAATATTAGGAAGGAAGCAATAAAATTAATTTTAGAAGTCGATTTAGATTTTTTCTCAACTATAAAGACTGGCGATATTATTAACACCATTACGGGAGAAGTCCTGCGTGCAACTATCTCTATACGCATGGCTATTAATATCTTTACAACTTCTGTGACAATTTTAATTTTTGGATGTATATTAATTTCTATATCTTGGAAGTTAACTTTAGCTTCTACAATCTTATTAGCTCTAGTAGCTGGCATTAATCAGTATTTAATTAAGCGGGCTCAAAAATTCGGTAAAATTCTGTCTGAAAAATCAAGTAGTTATTCATCGACATTATTGGAAATTTTAGCGGGTATCCGATTAATCAAGTCGGTTGGCAATGAAGAGTATGAGTATAAGATTATAGAAAAATTTATCGACGACCGGGAACGAGCTGACCAACAATCTCAAGCGAATTTTGATGCCATTGGTCCGATTAATGAAGTAGTGGGAACTTTGGCAATTTTGGCAATTGTATTTTTGGGAAGAACGTTTTTCTGGCAGCAGATTGACTCGCTGTTAACCGTATTACTAATCTATCTATACGTGCTGTTCCGGTTACTGCCTGTTGTAAGTCAGTTGAATACACAAAGAAGTAACTTCGCGAATGCGGTGCCCGGTACTCAGGTGGTTACAGAGTTTTTGCGGCGAGATAACAAGCCTTTCATGACTCATGGTCAAACCCCTTATACAAAACTAAAACAGGGTATTCGTTTGGAACATGTGTCTTTTGCTTATCCGGGTCATAACGAATTAGTCTTAAAAGATGTGAATTTATGGGTTCCAAAAGGAACAACTCTGGCTTTAGTGGGGGCCTCTGGGGCTGGTAAGTCAACTTTAGTGGATTTAGTGCCTAGATTTTATGAGCCGATTGAGGGCCGAATTTCGATAGATGGAAAAGATTTACGAGAGTTCGACCTCCGATCGCTCCGAGAAGCAATGGGGATTGTGAGCCAAGATACGTTTTTATTCAATAACTCTGTTCGTTACAACATCGCCTATGGGTTGGAGAATGTGACTGAACTGGAGGTGATGGTAGCGGCGAAACGAGCAAATGCTTACGAGTTCATTAATGAGTTACCCCAAGGATTTGATACAATCATTGGCGATCGCGGCGTTCTGTTATCGGGAGGACAACGGCAACGAATTGCGATCGCACGAGCATTACTACGTGACCCCGATATTTTAATTTTGGATGAGGCGACCAGTGCGCTAGATACGGTTTCTGAGCGTTTGGTGCAACAGGCGATTGATGAACTCTGCCGCGATCGAACGACGCTTGTGATTGCTCACCGGCTTTCCACAGTCCAAAAAGCCGATCATATTGCCGTGCTAGACAAAGGTCATGTTGTAGAAATTGGGACTCATGAGGAACTGCTCAAAGAAGGCGGTTATTACACCCGTCTGTATTTGATGCAATTTGATCGAAACATTAATGATGTCATGAATGTTGCGGCTAATGAGGCGTTTATTCGAGCCTCCTATGAAATTCGCAACCGTCTCAACCCGATGATTGGTTTTTTGCGGTTAGTGGTTGATGATTTAGTAGAAAATAGCGGGGAACGGCAGGAATTAACGGAAGAAGCCTATAAATCAGCTCTGCGTCTACTGAAAAACTTGGAACTTTTGGAAGACCGAGCCAACCCGGCTTAAATTGAGATCTGTATTGGAAGTCAGGAGTCAGGAGTTAGAAGGAAAGACTTTCATCCAATGGTCGTGTGTGTAGCTCATGGAACGCCTTGCACCTTTATCAGTAAATGTAAGGTGGGCAAAGTTAGGCAACTATAACATAAGCTTTTCCAGGTCTATAGCTTTTGCCCACCCTGCCCTTGAGATGATGGTGGACAAAGTAACCATAAGAACAATATTTTTACGATCTTTCTCAAGAATCAACCACTTGAATTTCATCTAGTTGAGAAATTACCACATCTGCCGATTCTAAATGTGCGGCTTCCGGTGTTCCCCAACAAATTCCAATACAACCTGCCGCACCCGCACGACGGGCCATCTCAATATCTCCGGCAGAATCACCCACCATTAGGGTTGAAGATGGTTCAACCCCTAACGTTTGACAGGCCTGAAGAAACAATATCGGGTCAGGTTTACTCGGCCCTTCATCCACACCTTGCTGTAACTGGATGTAAGGGTCAAGTTGGTGACGCTTGACAAAGGCTTGCACCGTAACAGTTGTTGCTGCGGAAAGGATTCCTAGTTTGAGTCCTGCCTCGGAGAGGAATTTCAGCACTTCTAGGCTACCCGCAAACAAGGGTGAAGTATTAGCAGCATCTTTGAGATAGCGGTCAGCTTCTTCAAAAGAACGACGAGCTATTGCTAAAGACTCTAACCAACCTCGACCCGTCTCAGCAACATAGGCGGCAGCCGCAATTTCATTCTCGCGACGGCTACCCACTGCTATCAAGCCTGTAGGGTCTAGCTTTTCGCCGTCAATACCAAACGCCATCAATAACGGCTCTCCAATGCCAGGAATTTGGGCGTCGATCAAACGCGATCGCTTGTGTCCCAATTCTCGCAAAAAAACTTGTGAATCCTCCAAAGTGCCATCTTTATCAAAAATGACCGCCTGGATATTAGGAAACGTCACGTTCCGACAGCGAATTGTTACCAAGAGCTTGCTCTCCTTAAAAGTCGCTCCAATCCATAAAAAAAGAGGGTCTTTCCCTCTTTGACAAATAGCTGGGGGTGTCAAAAACACTCCCCGCTAACACTATGATGATTACTCTTCAATTGCTGCCACAACCTCTTCTTCTTCATATACTGGCTCTTCAGAAGCAGTCTCTGGCTGTTGTTGCTGCTGCTGTGCCGCACGCATTTTCTCGCGGTACTTCTCTGCCATTTCTTCTGCTTTCTCGTAGACGCGATCGCGGTTGTTGATCATATCTCCCGGTTCCGGCTCTAACTGCTTGGTAGACAGGGAAATCCGTCCTCTTTCAGCATCCAAGTCAATGATCATCACCTTCACTTCATCATTGACATTAAAGACACTGTGGGGAGTATCGATGTGATCGTGAGAAATCTCCGAAATGTGCAGCAAGCCACTGACACCACCGATATCGATAAATGCACCGTAAGGCTTGATGCCTCGCACGGAACCAATCACGACTTCGCCCACTTCTAGGCGGTTCATCTTCCGTTCCACTAGAGCGCGACGGTGCGAGAGAACCAAACGATTGCGGTCTTCGTCTACTTCCAAGAATTTGAGTTGGAGTTCTTCTCCTACCAAATCTTCCTTGGGTTTGCGAGTGCTAATGTGAGAACCAGGAATAAAACCACGCAGTCCTTCAATACGAACTAGTGCGCCTCCTCGGTTAGTAGCAAAAACTAAAGAGCGCACCGTGGCATCTTCTGCTTGTAACTGCCGTACTCGCTCCCAAGCTCGCATGTACTCGATGCGACGAATTGAAAGAGTTAGCTGACCATCTTCATTCTCGTCAGTCAGAATGAAAAATTCCCGCGTCTCGTTGGACTGTAATACCTCTTCCGGGCTATCCACCCGGTTAATTGACATCTCCTGAATCGGAATATAGGCAGCAGTTTTAGCACCAATGTCAATCAGAGCGCCCCTCGGCTCCAGACTGAAGACGGTTCCGGCAACGATATCGCCAGGACTAAAGTGATAGTCGTATTTATCAAGAAGGGCGGCAAAATCCTCGTGAGTGAATCCAATTTCTGTAGCGGTTCTTTTCTGACTGAGCATGTGTGTTGTGTTTCCTAGTTTTGTCTCCGTAAATGACTATGCCTCCTGTCGATGTACACGCACGTCGGCATTGTGCTGCCTACACCTACATCGCTTTGTCTATACCTTATTTTAAAAGATTTAATAAAGTCCAGACAGCTAATTATAACTCAGGCGACACACCTAAGTTGCTATCCAGGCATATTTTCTGATGATTGAGGGTAGAGAACCCTACTCCAATCTTAGCTTCCTTCTCTTGAGAAGATAATCGCGTGGCAGAAGAAATAAGGAGTACTTAACCCGGATTTTGGATCACTAACCCTTGCTCCGCGTTGATAAAATCCCCAAAAATGATAGGGGTTAAGGATTTAAATGAATTAAACGCTTTATTCTGGCGTCAGGATTACAGAATTTTGCTTGCTGCCAGCAGAATTGTCTACAGTTCTCTCAGGGGTTGATGTATCCTGTTGCTCTGTCTGTGAAATCTCTGGGGATGAGATTGAAGATGTCTCGATAGATTCAGCAGCGTGGCTTGTGAGACCATTTAAGGTTTCCACAAAATCTCGAATTCCTTGAAACTGACGATAAACAGAAGCAAAACGGATATAAGCCACTTCGCTCTCATTTCGCAGGTACTCAAGCACCAATTCGCCAATTTCGTGACTACTCACTTCTCGCCCAGCTCTCTGCTGAAATTCGGCTTCAATTTCATCCACTAATACTTCTAGGCGTCTTTGAGGAATACCTGTTTTCTCACAGGCGCGTACAATTCCACGTAACAACTTAGAACGGTCAAATGATTCCCGCTTGCCATCTCGTTTAAGCACACTCACAGGAACGTATTCAATTCGTTCGTAAGTCGTGAAGCGATGTTTGCACTGCAAACACTCCCGACGCCTGCGAACACTTTGCCCTGCTTCTGTAGAACGGGACTCAAGAACACGGCTGTCGGTGTGCTGACAATAGGGGCATCGCATAATCAAATGTCCTTTGGGAAGTTGGGTAAACTCAAAACCAAATTTTTTGCGCCAGAAGGCTTTGAGGCAGATGCTGTTGCTCTATGCGAAAACCTGAGCCGATACTTGTCTTTCTTTTCCTCGGTTAGAGAAGCAGATTGACTTGAGTGGCTCAGGACATTCAACTAAAGCTGTAATGTTGCAGCATTCACACGAGGAATACTTTGCACATAACTAATGTGATAAAAGCGGCTAACTATTTCTTTTCAATCCGAGGCGGCTCTCTGAAGGCGATCGCAAAAAACAGGACACCGATTGCACAGGTCAAGATAAAGATATAAGCAACGCTTTCCATGTCAATAATTCCTGATTATCTCTTAACTACCAGTCTACCTCGCTCAGCAATATGAAGATAGCAAAAAGGCAAAAGAAGAATAATTTCTACTTTTACCTTTTGCCTTTTACAAAATTGCTGCTCTAGACAGGCTCTTTCCGACGGGTGGTTTTGTCGCCCACCTTCTGGAAGAGACCCCACTCGACTTGCTCTTCTAAATCAGCCTCAACACCGGCAAATACATCTCGGTACAGAGTCCGAGAACCATGCCAGATGTGACCAAAGAAGAATAGCAGAGCAAACACAGCATGACCGAACGTGAACCAACCGCGTGGACTGGTGCGGAACACACCGTCAGAACCCAGGGTTTCCGTATCAAAGTCAAAAGGTTCACCGAGTTGAGCCTTACGGGCAATCTTTTTCACAAAAGCTGGATCTTTAATGGTTTGACCATCCAAAGCGCCACCGTACATGCTAACGGTTACACCAGCCTGCTCAAAGCTGTACTTAGACTCTGCCCGACGGAATGGAATGTCTGCCCGAACAATTCCATTAGCATCAGTCAAAACAACGGGGAAGGTTTCAAAGAAGTTAGGCATCCGACGAACGCTCAACTCCCGACCTTCAGCATCCTTAAACACTGGATGACCCAGCCAAGCTTGAGCAATACCGTCACCCTTGTTCATTGGGCCGGCACGGAACAAACCTCCTTTCGCAGGAGAGTTGCCCACATAGTCATAGAATGCCAATTTTTCTGGAATCTGGTTCCAAGCATCAGATAAGCTGGCTCCAGATGCGACACTCGCTTGTACGCGACGGTCGATTTCTTGTTTGAAATACCCTTGATCCCATTGATAACGGGTGGGACCAAACAATTCAATGGGTGTGGTGGCATGACCGTACCACATTGTTCCAGCTACAACGAATGCAGCAAAGAACACGGCGGCAATACTACTAGAAAGTACTGTTTCGATATTCCCCATCCGCAAGGCTCTGAACAAGCGCTCCGGTGGACGAACCGTTAAGTGGAATAAACCAGCAATAATGCCGACAATACCCGCAGCGATATGGTGAGCGACAACGCCACCGGGGTTGAAGGGGTTAAAGCCTTCTGGTCCCCAAGCTGGAGCCACGGGTTGGACATGACCTGTGAGGCCATAGCCATCAGATACCCACATTCCAGGACCAAATAATCCAGTCAGGTGGAATGCACCAAAGCCAAAGCACAGCAAACCGGATAAGAACAAGTGAATGCCAAACATTTTTGGCAAATCTAGCGCTGGTTCGCCCGTGCGGGGGTCTCTGAACAGCTCCAAATCCCAATAAACCCAGTGCCATACAGCAGCTAGGAACAAAAGACCAGAAAGGACGATGTGAGCCGCAGCAACGCCTTCAAATGACCAGAATCCAGGGTTGACTGAGGTTTCGCCAGTGATGCTCCAACCGCCCCAAGACTGGGTAACACCCAAGCGTGCCATGAAGGGCATGACGAACATACCCTGACGCCACATTGGGTTTAAAACGGGATCGCTCGGATCGAAAACTGCCAATTCATAAAGGGCCATTGAACCAGCCCAACCTGCCACAAGGGCAGTGTGCATCAGGTGTACAGCAATCAGCCGCCCTGGGTCATTCAGGACGACTGTGTGTACTCTGTACCAGGGTAGTCCCATCGACTACGCTCCTCCTCGGAATAAAGTTTCTGCTTCGACGCTTCTTTTCTGAAGATATTAGAATTTTACGCCACCTTTGTGGAGTTTTTTAAACGAAACCCAGGCAAGACAACGTAGTTTTGCGGACAAGGCGTCCGTGAAACTGAAGATTGTTTAAAGAAGTGTAACTATTGTTAGAGCCGATTGCAAGACAGTTTGAGTGTTTTGCTCCCACAGGGGGGACTAAATCAGCCCAACTTTCTAGATAATAATTACTATTCCATACTTAGAGGATTGAACCAAGCCTGTGCTGTTGTCACACGCTCTAGGGCTTGCTCAGCATTAATCAAACGTTTGAGGACTACTTGACCAATTGTCTTTGCCGAATCGCGAGGAGCATCGTTCATCGGTTTGACTTCGACCATGAGAACAGCATCTTCAACCCGATAGAGCCATAATTTTTCTCCCTGCTCCAAAATGCAAAGGTTCATTTTCTCAATGTCGGGTTCGCGTCGCCAAGCGTTGACGTTCCAAAGGCCTCCGAATTCCCAAACCCGACCTACAGTCCATCCATCGGAAAGAAAAAAGTACTTCACTGACTACTGATATCCAACCGTATTTCTCGGCATTATGGCTTTTCTGGTAGCCAGTTCGGTAGTGTTGTTAAGTTTTGTGTAGGAATTGGAATCAGGAGCGATCGCATCTGTTCTCGATCAAGCCACTCATTACGCAGCAATCACAGAAAACGGTACGAATTGCAATCCCGCGTCTTTAGGTGGGGGATGAATTGAGAGATTCTCCTATTTTGGTGCGAACAATATCGAATTAACTAAAATAAAAAAAACTTTCTGATTTTCCTGTTTTTATAAACTTAATTTTAAGGTATTGGACTTGAATGAATAGCCATTGCAAACTCACTTCTATATTATTTATAAGTAAAATACCTCTTCAATCATCCCAGTTTTGATCAGCGTGATTCTACTTGGATAAGTTATTCATAGCATAAAAATATACTATAAAAAGGTTAGTAAAATACCTATAATTATTGGAGGGCAACCTATTAATAGCGAAGGAATTAATCGAGAATCTATATAAAATCCTGGGACAGAAAAAAAAGATAATGCTCATCCCTACCCTCATCAAAAACAGACTCTCTGTTCAAATAAAAAAATACAGAAAATGCGGTGATTTATAAAAAACATAGAAAGCTTCCTGAGATTCTTTAAGAGAGAGTCGATATTCAAGCTGCATGGTAGATTCTGCTCTGCCTTTTCAATTGGAATAGATCCAATCCTAACCGTTAAAATTAATCATGCATCCTTGCCACTCAAACGCTTACCATGACCATTACTTCCCCAGTAGAATTCCAAGATGCTTTTGATGTCATCGTCGTAGGTGCCGGACACGCCGGTTGTGAAGCCGCCCTCGGAGCAGCACGATTGGGCTGTCGTACCCTGCTACTCACCCTCAACCTCGACAAAATTGCTTGGCAACCCTGTAACCCAGCAGTAGGGGCACCCGCTAAGTCCCAGCTAGTTCATGAGGTTGATGCCTTGGGTGGAGAAATTGGCAAAATGGCCGATCGCACCTACCTGCAAAAACGAGTCCTCAACTCTTCACGAGGGCCGGCTGTTTGGGCGTTGCGGGCACAGACGGATAAGCGGGAATATGCGGCTGTGATGAAGCGGATTGTGGAAAATCAAGACAATCTCGCCGTCCGCGAAGGCATGGTTACGGATTTAGTATTGGGAGCGAATGATGAAGTTATCGGGGTACAAACCTACTTTGGTGTCGCATTCCAAGCACCAGCCGTTGTACTGACAACGGGCACATTCTTGGGAGGGCGCATTTGGGTCGGCAATAAATCTATGGCCGCAGGACGCGCTGGGGAATTTGCGGCGGTTGGATTGACAGAAACCCTCAATCGCTTGGGATTTGAAACCGGAAGGCTGAAGACGGGAACTCCGGCACGAGTGGATAAGCGATCGGTAGATTACAGTAAGTTAGAGCCTCAGCCGATTGATGAAGAAGTGCGGTGGTTCAGCTTCGACCCCGAAGTATGGGTGGAACGGGAGCAAA
>CBKWLJ010000177.1:0-16786 GCA_966675205.1 uncultured bacterium | reverse complement strand
TTTTACTCGATGTGATGATGCCGGAGATCGATGGGTTTGAAACTTGTCTACGTCTCAAAGCCTCACCCGCCGCAAAAGATATCCCGGTGATTTTTATGACGGCTTTGTCTGAGCCGATGGATAAAATTAAAGGATTAAAGGTCGGCGCAGTTGATTATATTACTAAGCCTTTTCAACAAGAAGAAGTTTTGGCTCGGATTGAAAATCAACTTAAAATTAGGCGATTACAACGGTTACTTGAAGACCAAAATCAAAAACTACAACAGTCTCAATCTCTGGTAGAAGGTGTCTTGAATAGTTCTCTGGATGGGGTAGCCGTGTATGAAGCGATTCGAGACCATCAGGGACAAATTATTGATTTTAAATGGATTTTGCTCAACTCAACAGCCCAAAAAATAGTCAAGCTAAGAGGACAGCAAATAATCGGCAAGCAACTTCTAGTAGAAATACCGGAAATTCTTAACCTCGGACTCTTTAAAAAGTATGTCACTGTTGTTGAGACCGGAAATCCGCTAGAAACAGAAGTAAGTTTTACGCATGAAATGAGGCAGATGTGGGTGCAAATTGCTGCTGTTAAATTGCATGATGGTCTAGCTGTAACGTTCCGCGATATTACAACACGCAAATATGCAGAACTCGAAACCATAAGAGCTAAAACTGCCCTCGAACGGCAAATTCATCGAGCCTTATTGTTGGAAAAAATTACCCAAGAAATTCGCTCCAGCTTAAAGCCAGAACAAATTTTTCAAACCGCAGCCATCCAAATTGGTCAAGCATTTAGTGTCAATCGCTGCATTATTCATACTTATATAGCTGAACCTTTTCCCCGAATTCCTCAAGTGGCTGAGTATCTTGAACCCGGTTATCTATCAATGATGAATGTAGAAATTCCGGTGACTGGCAATGCTCATGCCCAATTAGTGTTATCGCAAGACAAAGCCATTCCCACTCATGATGTCTATCATGACCCCCTCTTTGAGGGGATTTCAGAGATATTGCAGCAAATGGAACTAAAATCCGTGTTGCTCGTTCGCACCTCTTACCAAGGTAAGCCGAATGGCATCATTTGTTTAGAGCAATGCGATCGCTTTCGGAAGTGGACACCAGAGGAAATTGAATTACTCGAAGCCGTCGCCGTGCAAATGGGAGTTGCGATCGCTCAGGCTAATCTCCTAGAACAAGAAATACAACGGCGTCGAGAACTTGCAGCCCAAAATCATGCTTTAGAAAAAGCCAAACTCCAGGCAGAAGCGGCTAACCGAGCCAAAAGCCAATTTCTCTCCAAGATGAGCCATGAATTGCGTACACCCCTCAACGCCATCCTTGGCTTTACTCAAGTACTAGCTTATGATTGTTCTCTATCTTCCCAGCACCAAGAATACATTAGCATCATCAATCGCAGTGGTGAACATTTACTAGAGCTAATTAATGACATTTTGTCAATGTCTAAAATTGAATCAGGTCAAGTGACTTTAAGTGAAAATTGCTTTGACTTGTATCGCTTGCTTGACTCCCTTGAAGAAATGCTGCGCCTCAAAGCAAATGCCAAGGGTTTAAAGCTCTTATTTGAACGAACGCCAGACTTCCCCCAATATGTCCAAACGGACAAAAGCAAACTTCGTCAAGTCCTGATTAACCTGTTAGGAAATGCCATCAAATTTACTGCCACAGGGACGGTGATGTTGCGGGTGGGAATGGGCAATGGAGGACAGCAGCCTTCAAAAATTAACCCCTTACAAAAAACAACGCTCTACTTTACGGTTGAAGACAGTGGTTGTGGCATTGCTTCCGACGAACTCAATACCTTGTTTGAACCCTTTGTCCAAGCTCGAAGGGGTCGCCAGTCTATGGAAGGTACGGGATTAGGTTTAGCCATTAGCCGACAATATGTACGCATGATGGGGGGAGACATCAGCGTCAAAAGTACTTTAGGTCAAGGCTCAATTTTTACCTTTGATATTCAGGTTGCTTTGGCAACTTCAGCCGATGAAAAACCGCCATCGAACAAACGACGAGTGATTGGTTTAGCATCCAATCAACCCTCTTATCGGCTCCTGATTGTAGAGGATGCCGCCGTCAACCGGAAACTCCTCATCAGGATGTTGGAACCTTTGGGGTTTGAAATCCGTACTGCTGTCAATGGTCAAGAAGGTATTGATTTGTGGCAAAGTTGGTCTCCCCATCTAATTTTGATGGATATCATTATGCCGATCATGGATGGGTATGAGGCGACAAAATTGATTAAAAACACACCAGAAGGTCAAAATACTGTAGTGATTGCCCTGACTGCGAGTGCGTTTGAGGAAGAACAGGAAGTTGTTTTCAAAGCAGGCTGTGATGACTTTATTCCCAAACCCTTCCGAGAGGACATCCTGTTAGAAAAAATTGCTAAGCATTTAGGGGTGCGCTATTGTTTTGAAGAGGTCTCGCTAGCCACTTCACCAGAATCAGAAGAGAATGTTAAGGCACTGACTCGAGAAGATTTGGCTGTGATGCCTCCAGAATGGCGAGCGCAGCTTCATTTAGCTGCCGAGGGCTGCCTAGATGAAGAAATTCTCGTCCTCATCGAGCAAATACCGGAGCCTTATGCCGCTCTCAAGCCAGCACTAACCCATTTAGTCGATAACTTTCGACTTGACTTAATTATCGAGCTAACTTAATTATGTATTAAATAAATTTAGCTCATTATTTTATTCTTATTCGAGTCTTTTATTATAGTGAATTAGCTAGAGTTAAAGGGATTTCTTACCCGATACATCACTCCTACGAGAGGTGTATTCAAGAAAAACATGGGTTATTTGTGATATAAATAAAAAGTAAAATGGTTTGGAATAATGGGTTTGACAAGCGTGACACCTCACTTAGGATTGGTCTGTATCACAGCCTCTAAAGAGGTGCGCTACAAGACAATTACGCGCAAGCGATTATTGCAGTTTTCCGAAAATGAGCAAAAGAAAACTTTAGAAGAATTATACAGTGAAAATATAAAAAGGTTGAATCTAGCTATTGATTTCTGCCTTAAAAATGAGCTTTTGCTTTACAGAATTACTTCTAATTTATTCCCTTTTGCTGATACAGAATTGGGAGAAGAAGTCCTCAATCAGTTCGATGAAAAACTTTGGGAAACAGGTCAGCGTGTACGGGCCGCAGGGATACGATTGGTTGTGCATCCCGATCAATTTGTCGTTCTCAGTTCTGATAATCCAGAGGTTGTTGCTACCAGTATCAAACTTCTCAAAATGCACGCGATGATTCTGGATAAATTGGGACAGCCGCAATCCCCGTGGGCAGTAATGGAAGTGCATGGGGGAAAAAGCGATCGCGCAGAGCAATTAGTACAGGTTATCCGCGCTCTACCCGAAGGAATTCGCTCTCGATTAGCATTGGAAAACGACGAATATGCCTATAGCGCCCAAGAGATTTTAGACATTTGCCGCCAAGCGGGTATACCCATGGTGTTTGATGCCCATCACCACATCATTCACGAAAAGCTGGAGAGTTATGATCATCCCAGTGTTGCCCAGATGCAGGCAGCAGCACAGAGTACTTGGCCTGTACCGGAATGGCAACTGGTGCATATCTCCAACGGACGCGAGGCTTTTGGCGATCGACACCACAGCGACTTGATTACCGTGATGCCAAGTTCCTACCGGAGTGTTCCTTGGATTGAGGTGGAAGCCAAGCTCAAAGAAGAAGCGATCGCTAAGTTGCGTCAGGAGTGGTTACCCACCTTAAAAATGATGAATTGTGAATTATCAATGAGCAAAGAATCATAAGTCATGAGCAAAAATTATGATTCGCCAATCAAATCATAGTTAATCATTACTCATAATTCATAATTTATACCGGTCTAACTTCGTGAAAGCGAGTCAAATCAAGGACACGTCGCCCATCCAATTTCGTCGAGAAGATATCAACAAAACGCATATTCCAGAGAATTTCTTCTGTAATGTAATAGTGACGAGCGTGAACCGTTTGTGAAACCGTTTCATCAATGCCGGTCAGGGTGACAATCATATCTGTTTCCATCTCGGCTAGTGACTCCGGTGTCTCTCCATACAACGGACTATTCTCATCAATCACATGCATCACCATCCAACTCAGGGCAAAGATGCGGGTTTGGTGACGAACTAGTTTAAGGTCGTAGAACCGACGCATGAAATGACCTTCCGTTGTAATTTCATTGCGTAGTAAACTGATCCCGATTTGGGCTTCAAGAATTTGGTTACGACGCTCGTTAGCAACGCGTAACATTAGGGTGGGTAACCCGTTGTGGGGAGCAATGACAGCGACACGACTAAAGAGAACTCTGGCTGTAGGACTAGAGAAGCGAGCAAACATCAATCCTGTAGCCATTGCTACTCCTAACAAACCCACTAGCGCTTCGAGCGCAACCAGTAGATTGGCATAGTCCGTTTGGGGATACATTGCCCCATAACCGATAGTAGCCATGGTCTGAACACTGAAGAAAAAGGCATCCAAAAAAGAACCCGGTCGGGCGTTCTTAATCGCGTCTCCCTCAGCAAGATACAACAAAGCAAATACAGCATTTATAGCTACATAGGAAGCCACCGTAACTCCAATGAAACTGAGCCAGTCCATTGTGAGCATCAAATGGTAGGGGTCGCGCCAATAGGAGTGTGATACCCCCTTTCTCACCACTTCAAAGCGTCTATTACTGACAATGTCGAACCGTTTCTTCCGATTCAACCTGCGCGTTGGGAGGAGCGATCGCGGCGTTTTGTCCATCACCTATGACAATTGGTTGGTAAGGGTTTGTGTCGGACTATGTCTCTACAATGAGTATCGGATATTGGGAGAAGCAGTGGAGATCAATTTGTTGCCAAATCAAAACTACAAAGGGGGAATACTTGCACCAGCCCTTAATCTACTCAGCAACAGTAGCTCGCTCTAGTGAAGAGGTCAATGAGGCGATCACGTCGATTTTGCTTTTACCGTTGGCTGGAGTTATCACATAAAACAAAACCCCATAACCTCAGAGGTTACAGGGCTTGTTGTCGGATGGCGGGAGGCGGATTTGAACCACCGACCTTCGGGTTATGAGCCCGACGAGCTACCAGGCTGCTCTATCCCGCGTCGCCGTCACTCTTGCTAGTATAACCGTAAATTTCTCAAAGTGGCAAGTGTTTTTGAAAAATTTTTTTCGAGCTAGCAAAAGTCTCCTCCCATCAGTAGGAAGGCTCAAAGCATTGAGAGTTCGCCAATAACCTCCAAACGCTTGTATTCACTGATTTTCATGAATTTTTCCGACAAAGTTTCCGACATCGAAGGACTAATCCAACCCATCTGCTTGAGTAAATGGATAGCAACGGCAGACTTGGCGCGTTTGGCTCCATCCATCGCCTTAATGGCTAAACCCATACCTTCTCCAACACGACCGATGCATTGAATGCCTTCGGCTCCCGCTTTGCTGACCAACTCACCTTGAGATAGCTGCATCAGTTCCGTATCAAACGCCCCTTCAGCAGCAACTAAGGCAGGGTGATGAGTCATAGCACGGACAATGCGCTCCATTGCCAAATTGTCACCTGAGGCTAGCTGAGCATACAAGGAGGCGATTTGACGGAGTTGTACAAAATAAGTGGGTGCCCCACAGTCATCGCGAGCACGAATCAACTCCTCTCCTGGTATCTTCATCAACTCAGCCACCTGGCTTAAAATCAGCTTTTGCACAGGATGGTTGTACTGTAAATAATTATTGAGAGGCCACTGCCGCTGCTGGCAGACGGCTAGCATCCCAGCATGTTTACCAGAGCAGTTGTGCTGTAAGGGACTTTGTTTCCCTTCAGGAATAGGACACTGCAACGCTGATGGGTCAACATCCGAACGCCAAAGGATGTTAAAGACTTGTCGGACTTGTTCTATCCTGCTGTGATGAGAACTACAGATAATCGCTAAATCACGATCATTCAATCCGTAGCGTTCCAGTGTCCCTGTAGTGGTTACTGCAAGTGCCTGAAAAGGCTTGAGTGCAGAACGAATAAATGTCGAGGTGTCTGGGTTTCCAGAAACGGACAGAACCCGCCCCCGATCATCAGAAACAACCGCTTGTACTCGATGGGTCGATTCAACGATACCCTCCCGTAACAAACGGACTTCTAAAGTTGGTGTTTGAGTGCGTTTTCCCCTTGTCATGCGTAAGACTTTAACACGGTAAGGGGACAGGTAGAGTTGCCATGCAGGCAGGAGATTTTTAGGTTTGAGCGATAGGTCCCAAACCTTTCAAACTGTGAGCGTGTCAAAAACAATTCCAAAGTAAGCTACCACCGAAGAAAAATAAAGTCAGGATGCCGAACGTCCATTTCAGGCGTTGCAGAATCGGTTGGACTTGGTAAGAAACAATCAGGCGATCGCGCGTCAAAATTTCTGGCGGTTTTGTCCAGGTTTGACCGTCATACCAGCCTGACTCTTCATAAAATATTGTCTCTCGCAGCAAGCGATCGCGCACGTAAGACCATCCCAAATAAAGCTGCAACAACGTCAACACCAAGAACAAACCTGCACCCGCCGCGCCACACAGCAGAAACTGCATGGTATACCGACTTGGCGCAAAACTTGCTGCGGCTAAAGGGCCAGCGATTAACCAACTGACTCCCCAGACGCAAACTAGCTTGGTAATATAGTCGCGTCGCTCTAGCGTGCCCCAACCAAAGAACCAAGATTCTTTTAATTCCTGGTACTCATTAATCGGTTGCTGCTCGATTGGAACCGGACAGATAGAAACGGAAGATTCCATCATTGTTTACTTACTGTTGCGGTTGAGACGCCTGAAATTCAATCTGTTCCGCGTGCCCCCAGAACGCTTCCAAATTATAAAACTCTCGCTCTTGAGGCAGCAAGATATGAACAATGACTTCACCGTAATCCTGAAGAATCCAGTTACTCTCCGCTTTTCCTTCCACTCTGAGCGGTTGTCGTAGAAATTCTTTTTCGACTTTCTCTTCAATCGCTTGCGAAATCGCCCTTACCTGCGCCCTAGAAAAACCAGTCACGATCACAAAGTAATCAGCCAGGTACGATACATCGCCTACTCGCAGGATAGTAATATCCTCACCCTTGCGGTCATCTGCCGCTTGAGCAACACTCAAAGCCAATTCCCTGCTTAAATCATTTTTTTGAGTATTAGTAGAAACTAAGGTAGAAGGCATATTAAATTGATCTCTCATGCAATTGTAAATTTCCTTGTTCAAAAGCAGACCTATTTAAATCAACAATTTATCGGTGCAGTGATGGTACTGTTATGGGTAACTCGGGTGAATGTAAATCAAGCTTCATTTTGAAGGATTAAGCTGTTAAAGCGTCATCGAGTGAGTCTTTTCGTTCCATCTGTTGACTGGACAGACTAAGAGCCCAATTCCTTGTGGAAATCGTGCGGGGATGAATGAAACAACGACTATCCACCAGGAATTTCAACGAGTAGTCGCAGGTTAGCCAAACGGCTTTGTACAAGTTTTGTTGGCTAATTTGTCGCAACCGTTGCAGTTCCGGGGTATTGCCTCGACTCGGTTCTATGCTGTCAGCAATAAACACTACGCAACTTAGTTGACTCATGCCGGGACAGCCTAAAGTGTGATGAGCGATCGCCTGCAATACCTCTTCATCTTGCATCCCGAATTGTTCTCTGGCAACAATGGCACTAACATCAGCGTGCAACAGATGAGGGTGGGCTTCCGAGACGGGGTCTATTTCTAAACCTTCTTCTTTTGCCATTTGCAACAAGGTTCTCGGCTTAAAGTATTTTGCTAGGTCATGCATTAATCCTGCCCAAGCGGCTTTCTCAACATCCAAGCGATAATGCCCAGCGAGTTCAGCCGACATTTGCTCAACCCCCAAAATATGCTGAAGCCGAGAAGCAGGAACGTTATCTGCTAACCAGGTTAAGACCTGATCACGCATCACATTAAAAAACTCCTAAAGGCAACGTCTAACATCGGCAATCTGCTGGTAGTAGGGGTATGATGATAGCTAGTAAATAAGCCTTCACACGAGTTTGGTGTAAAGAAGTTAGCTTATCTTCAACCCGCTTTCCTAACGTACCGCCTTCCAGCAGAGCATACGAGTGACGCCTTGCTGAATTGCGCCGTGAACCCGATAAATTCTTTCGGTTTAATGGATAACGTCTTACGTCCCAGTACCGAGAAGAGCAAGTTCGTTGACCTCATTTTAGCTTAAATTGCAAGAAGCCCCATGTCCGACCCGATAGGGCAGTGGGGAGAGTACAGATCAAGCCTTTTGAACCGCAGCAAAGAGTTTCTCATACTCGTCGAGTGCTTGTTCGAGAGTGTAATTTTCCAAGGCATACTGTCTGCTTTTTTCCCCTAGAACTTTAGCTTTTTCAGGATGGGAGTATAGCTCTAAAATTGCTGCAGCTAGAGCATCTGGATCTTCTGGAGGGACGACAAGCCCACCCCCACTGTCTTCTACAGCTTTTGCAGCCGTCCCATTGGCCGGAACGGAGGCGATGAGAGGACGACCACTCGCTAGCAGGACTTGAATTTTAGAAGGCATATTGAAGGAAATGACGTTGTGTTTTTGGACGACCAACCCAACATCTGCTGCTGCTAGCATTTCTGGAAGTTGTTCACGAGGTTGAAGCGGTAGCAGAGTGACATTGTTCACTTTGCAACTCTCGCAGTATCGATATAAGTGCTGTAGCGCTCTTTCTTCTCCTACAATCACAATGGCAATATCGGGAATGTGGGTGAGACGACAAGCCGCCTCGATCACCGTTTCTAAGCCTTGGGTGAGGGCAATATTACCGGAGTAGATCGCAATAAACTTACCATCAAGCTGATGAACAGCACGAAAAGTATTTTTTTCTTTGGGTAGGGGGCGGATGAAATTGACATCAACCCAGTTGGGGATTTGCACGATTTTATCAGCAGGAATGCCTTTGCTGATTAAATGTTCGACAAAGTCCTCGGCAATAACACTCGTTTTTGTGGCGATGTTGTAAGCAAATTGTTCTAGCCATTCAAAAACGCGGATGAGCTTAGGATTTTTAATCAAACCCACATGAACAGCCGCATCAGGCAAAATGTCTTGCAGATTTAATACGACGGGTGCTCGGTGTATCCATGCCAACAGCGCTGCGGGCACAGCAACGGGTAAAGGAGGGATAGTGATGAAAATAACGTCCGGTCGCTCACCCCTTAACGCATGAATAAAACTGGTAATAACAAAGCTAAGTTCTAGTAATATGCGATCAAGTAATGTGGGTTTGGGACGAACCCAGACGTAACTCCGCTGAACAGCAACGCCATTTGTAAGTTCGGTGAGGTAGAGTTTGCCCCGGTATTGTTCGTAAATTTGACGCTGAGGGTAGTTAGGCATACCCGTTACAACCCGAACTTGGTGTCCTCGTTTCACTAAACCTTCTGCTAACTCGGTGACCAAGGGAGCAATTCCAATGGGTTCCGGAAAATAGTTATAGGAATAAATCAGAATACGCATAGATTTGAGGTTGCGATCTGGGTAGATACGTGCCGAGTGTGATTGAGAGTCTCTCCAGGCTATCCTGCGCTTTGCCTTCATGTCGCCTGAAAATTTCTTGCCAGATTGGAAGCAAGCCTCCTCAGGGACGCCTTCTTAACTCACTCGTCGAATTTCTAAAATTACTAAAGTTTATAGAAGTGCAGTTTGCCAAAAATCAACCACCTATTGTGACCTCTCAGCTTTTTTGGAGTAAAGAACACTGATATAGGGCAAGCTTATGAGTGAATCTCCACCAAGCTGTATTTATTCAATGTTCTTCGTAAATCTTGACTCAAGATAACTGCTACGATGCACTCCTGGAAGGTAGATGAGGGCTTTGAGGTGCGATCGCCTACGCTTCTCTTTCTAGCCTACGCTGAGCGTACTCTAGCCAGAAGTCGAGATAATAATTAGTAATACCTCCTCTTGTCAAGCCTTGATGATGTAACTGCGGGATGATCCAGATTAACCAGGCATAAGCCAAAATTGGAACCAGAACCTCTACCCTGAAGGAGAGAACCATGAAAATTCCACGCCTGCGTAAAATTTTGGCTCCCTTGCTGTTAAGCTTGTTACTTCTGATCACCTCCTGCGCTCAACAGCCGCCTTCTCGTTTTGAGCAAGCCCAACAAGAAAGCAGCCAGCAGAGAAGCGGTCAGGCGGTTGACAAAAATGCGACACAAGGATCTGAATTTAATAAGTTTTTCCCTAGAGGGGGTAATGGCTATGAGCGTGTCTTTACTCAAGAGAAAAAAGGTTTTGCTGAAGCGAAACTAAAGCAAGGGGGTAAAGATGTAGCCATGCTAGCCATTTCGGATACGACGAGTACCCCAACGGCAGCCGCAAAGTTCCAGCAAAGTACTAAAAAAATAGCGGGTCATCCAGCAGTGGAAATTGGCAATACTCAGACTGCCGTTTTAGTTAATAATCGCTACCAAGTGAAAGTCCTCTCCCGTGACCCCTCTTTTACCCAGAGCGATCGCGCAGATTGGTTGCAGAAATTTGACCTCAATGGTCTTGCTCGTCTGCGTTGAACAACGGGACAACAGGCTGAAGAATACTCTCTGGAAGCGTTATACCCAGTTGCCTTCATGACGTAGTCTGTTCATTTCCTCGAGCCTCTGTCTCGACGATTACGGCTGAACTTAACTGCGGCTTGGAGTCGCACGACATCATGGGCGAGCGATCGCCGTAATCATACAAAATTTATAATTCCCTACAAGGAGCCTACATGAGCAAACCCATATACGAACTCGTTGATGAACTGCCAACGAACAACCTCACCACCATGGCCTTGAGGTCACTCGATTTTGTCATTCCGGGTGAGTGGAATAATTTGGTGGGTTTTGAGAACACCATTCGTACAGTGACTGGAGAAACAGACGAATCCATCATTCAGCAAATCGGCGATCGAGCGGTCTATCTTTACAATGACCGCTCCCAAGGTTACCAAAGGGCGATGTGGCTTTACCAAACGGTGGACAAAACCGATTATGCGCTTGGTGCTGCGGCTCTAGCTAATAAAGTCGGCGAGAAAATTCCCCTGATGGGATTCTTAAACCGAATCACACCGAAAGCTGATAAAGCACAGACCATTGATCTGTGCTTGAAATTAGTGGTAGAGTTGGTCGCCTTCTGCCAAATTAACGGCATTCCTGGGGATAGTATTGGAGACTTTGTCGCTTCTTTAGGGGACTATAGCGGCGAAAATTTGATGCGGATGACTGCACTAGTTTGTTTTGATGGTCTAATTCCCCTTGGTCCTGATTTTATTAGCCGAGCTCAATCCACCCTTTCAGGCGTTAGTCCTTCAGATTTGGAACAAAATCCCAGCTTTAGCAGCATTAGCGATGCTATTCCTGGGAATGGTTCTGGTGGCAAACTTGATTTTATTGGTCGTAGCTTTGACTCCGTTAAAGGTTGGATGAGTGGTTTTGTGGCGTCTAAAGATTTGAATCCACAAAAAGTAGCCAATAATTTGCAAAGGTTTGTTGATGTTGCCGATGACAAGTTGGACTATCTAGGGGCTTTTCTGGATGTGTCTACCAACTACTTTGAACACACAGGGACTCAAACGTTGGCTCGACGCTTGATCGAAAGAGCTGTAGCAGAAATCTAGATGTATGAAGTTTGCCGTTGAGGATTCTTTGACTTTAGCGTCGTTTACGCATCAGCAGACAATTGCGCTCATCATCTACGCGTAGGTAAGCTAACTCATCGGTTAACTGATGCATAAAAATCAGCCCTCTACCCCCTTCTTTCTCCAGTGGATTGCACTCTTTTTGGTGGTTGAGGGCTTCTTGCAACTTTGAGTGTAAATCAAAGGGTTGTCCCTGATCCCAGATTCGCATTTCCAAGCAGTCCCCAAACATCTTCAACTCTAAGTCAATCGGGGTAGCTTCGGGTAAATGCTCATGAGCATGGCGAACCGCATTGGTAAAGCCTTCCACAAAAGCAAGTTGACATTGTGACTGTAATGGCTGAGGCAGGAGTGGTGAGGTGAAGTCCTCAAACCACTCCAAGACCTGTGTAACAGCATTCAAGTCTGTCTTCACCTGAAGGCAGGACTGTTTGAGAGGTTTCTCGTTGTGCCTTAACCAAACTAGATTCCAGGGTTTTTTAAAGAGCGCCACTATCTTTACGCAACACAACCAAGATTGTTTTGATAATAAGCTTCAGGTCATACGCTAGACTCCAGTTGTGCTGGTAGCGTAAATCCAGTTTAATAATGTCTTCAAAATTGCGTATGGAGGAGCGCCCATGAACCTGCCACTCGCCTGTCATTCCCGGTTTAACATCTAAACGTTGCCACTCGGGGACTTCATAGATGTCAACTTCATTGGGTGTAGGGGGTCTAGTCCCTACCAGACTCATTTCACCTTTAAGGACGTTCCAAAATTGAGGCAGTTCATCCAAACTGGTTTTTCGCAAAAAGCGACCAACCCGCGTTATTCTGGGGTCATTTTCCATTTTGAATGTCTTGCCGTCAGCTTGATTTTGAGCGAGAAGTTCCTTTTTTCGTTCTTCAGCATCAATGTACATTGAGCGGAATTTCCAAATCCGAAACTCCTTTCCCAACCAACCTTTGCGAGTTTGTCCAAAGAAAATGGGGCCTGGACTGTCGAGTTTAATGACCAGCGCAATGGGAATCAATAAAATGGCAGTAATTCCCAAACCGACAATTGACCCAACGATATCTAGAGCCCGCTTGACTTTAGAGCGTACAGAAGGGTGGGTTGTGGGTAGCTCAGTTCTAATCCGATTAGGGGCTGAGGCTACAGGTTGCTCTGGAGCTTCGATGGTCAAAATCTTGTCGAGTGCAGTCATTTGCAGCACTGCCATTACCTGTGGCAGGACTCCTCTGAGTACCAGCTTAATTTCCTTAAGCCTAGCGCTTTTATGATTGCTAACGAGTGCGCCGATACCACTGCTGTCGATAAAGGTCGTCTGCCCGAAATCAAAAATGATGGTCTTAGGAAGAGAACTCTCTTGCAAAAGCTGCTGACAAGCTTCTCTAAAAGCCACAGCTTCAGTCCCAGCCAAACGGACGGGTATCTGCATTACAGCAGTATCGTCTAGATACTTTACCTCAAAACTTGCTTCCGAAACTGGGTCAGCCATAAACATCTGGTACTCAGTTATAACCTATCGTTCTTCGTTCTGACCAATATTTTGTCTTACAATCCTCAACTTCGCCACATCTTTGGAGTTAAATCATGCGTGAGCTGAACACATTGCCTGAAACTAAGCTTAGTGCCCGTCTCGTTGAGATTTTTTCTGCCATTCAAGGCGAAGGGCTTAACGTCGGTACTCGCCAGCTCTTTATCCGCTTTGCCTTGTGCGATTTGCGCTGCTATTTTTGTGATAGCGCTCATACCTGGAGCATTCCCCCTCAGTGCCGTATTGAACAAACTCCCGGACAACGGAATTTTGAGATCTATCCCAATCCTGTGTCTGGCACTTTGCTTTTGCAATCCGTTGAACGGCTCAATCAACCCAGGCTGCACGATAGCATTAGCTTGACAGGCGGGGAGCCTTTACTTCAGGCTCCGTTTTTGGTAGAGTTTCTCCCCCTCCTGCGACAGATTACTCAACTCCCAATTTATCTGGAAACTGGCGGACACCGTCCTGAACAACTAGCGAGCCTTTTGCCCTATCTAGATTCCGTCGGTATGGATATCAAGTTGCCGAGTGTGAGCGGGGAACACAAGTGGCTTGACCACGCAAAATTTCTTCAACTGTGCCATGATGCATTTGTTGAAGTATTTGTCAAGTTAATTGTTGATCGCAACACCGACCCAAGGGAATTAGAACGCTCAGCCCAACTGATAGCAGATGTTAATCCCAAAATTCCGGTATTTTTGCAACCTATGACTCCCTTGGATGTATCCGAACGAGTTTTGCTTCCTCCTACTCCCGAACAGGTTTTGGCTTGGCAATGCTTAATGAAGCGCACTCTGGATTCAGTGCGTGTGGTGCCACAAACCCATAAAATGCTCGGTCAGCTTTAGAGGGAGTCTTCTCGTTGAGCTTTCGCTCTTGCCTTGGCTTGGGACGCACTCTTCTTGAGAGCAGTAAGCCGTGCTTCGTACTTGCGCCGCTGACGCCGACTAGGGGTGATTTCTACAAGGGTTTTTAAGGCGCTGCCCAAACTTTTGTAGGCGTTGGGTAGAGTGTAACCAAAGCGAGTGGCAAGTGCGATCGCTTTTTCGTCCGCCTCTATTGCTTCCTTGATGGTTTTCTCACCGTTGTTTTTCTGAAACAGCCGCCAACCTGAAACCCCACACAACGCCAAAGCCAACAACAACAGCAAACCATCTTGTACCCAAAGTTCGCCCACTGCACCGCCCAAGCCTATGGCAAGAGCGGCCATTTCCCAACCCTCTTTGGGGATGGTATCATTTTGAATTCGGGCAACTTCGTGCCAAAACAACAAATTGCGTTGGTCAAGCGCTAGCTGTTCCCATTTGACTAAGTCAACTTGAATCTCAACCTCGTCTCTGCCAATCTCTTCGCTACGGAGCAGTGGGGGATTGACTTCGGTGGTTGCTTCTACCATGACCCAGCTCTGCAATTCTGGTGGTAGTAAGGTTTTTAGACGCCGGAGTTCACTCATCTCGGCTCTGGCAGAAGAGGTTGCATATGATGTCATAATCTGCCCCTACGAAACTCCTAATACACAATCAATAAGGGTATAAGTGGAAGTGTGGCATTCTCCAAGTGCCTCGTGCAAGCACTAAAGCCGCATAGTTTATTCAGCAGCGATTTCAGCTTACCCCATATCTTGATTTTAAGACTTTCCTATTTCTTATGCTGGAGGATTACAAACCCGAACAGCGATCGCACACGATGACTCAAGTTCGATTAAAGTAAACGCGATGTCGAATGGTATTGAATATCAGGGATTAGTTGAGGTTTGGTCTACCATAGCTGAGGATTCCCTCTTGACAATCCCCTGGAGTGAAAGTGAAGTTGTGTTTGGCAGTCTTTTAACCTTTTGTGCCTTACTCCTCGGCTGGTTCCTTGGCTGGTATTACACCTCACTACATCAGCGCCAGGACAAGGAAGAGTCAGCATTACATGACACTGAAGTTGGGGATTTAACTCCAGTACAGCTCAAACTGCAATCGCTCCCAGAACAGCTCAGCCAGCAAGTCCAAACCCTGGATACGATTCTCTCTGCTTCTCCTGACCATTTTTATATGTTTGATCGCGACGGACGATTTATCTACGCTAGCCGTGCGGGATTACAGGCACTAGGATTGCAGCAGGCTGATATTATTGGCAAAACTGAGCAAGATTTGGGATTTCCACCAGAACTGATAGCGCAGCACCAACAACGGCGAGAAGCCGTATTTACGACGGGAGAGATACACAAGGGCGAAATCAGTATTCCAACCGTGGATGGAATGAGACAGCACGAATATGTTCTTATCCCTATCCCTGATTCCTCTGGAAGTGTGCAAGTTGTTGTTGCCATCAGTAAAGATGTTACGGAACAAAAGCAGGCGGAAGCACAATTGAGGCGATACCGCCAACAATTGGAGAAGGAAGTATCAGCACGCACGGATGAACTGGTAAAAATTAATCAACAACTGCAGCAAATCGCAGCAAAATTACAGAATAACGAAATTCATCTCACAGAAGCTCAAAAAATTGCTCATATCGGTAGTTGGGAGTTTGATTCGGCGACACAAACCTTGATTTGGTCAGATGAAATGTTCCGAATTCTTGGACTCAATCCCCAACAAGCCACCCCCTCTTATGCCCAATACATCCGACAAATTCACCCCGATGATCGCCAAATTTGGCAAAACCATATGCTAAATGCGATCGCTCAAGGACAATCGTTTCAGATAGACTTTCGGCTTTTTCGACCCGATGGTTCGATGCGGTATGTTAGCAGTCGGGGCCTAGTTCACTGCAAGCAAGAGGGGCAAGGGGTTCGGCTGCTGGGAACACTGATGGATATTACCGAGCGTAAGCAAACAGAAGCAGCGCAACGGGAAAGCGAAGAACAATTGCGGCAAATTTTTGTCCAGGCTCCCATCGGTATGGCTCTTATTGCTCCTGAGGGAACATTCTTGCAAGTGAATCAAGCCTTTTGCCAAATGTTGGGTTATACCGAAACGGAATTGAAAGCTCTTAATTATGGAGAGATTACTCATCCTGAAGACTTGGTTTACGAACTGCCTTATATTAAGCAGTGCTGTAAAGGAGAGATTTCTAGCTATCAAATAGAAAAACGTTATCTCAAAAAGCCGGGCGATTTCTTGTTTACTCATCTCACCTGTAGTGTAGTGCGCGACCAACAGGGAAGACTGATTTACGGCCTAGCCATGATTCAAGACAATACAGAGCGCAAACAGGCTGAGCAAGAATTACAACGTCAAACTCAGTATCGGCAATTGTTAGCAGAAATGGCACTGCGTATTCGTGCGTCTTTACAAATCGAAGTGATACTGCAAACGGCAGTGACAGAATTAAAGCAGTTGCTTCAAGCCGATCGCGTTTTGTTTTATCGTCTATTGCCAAATTGCAACGGAACCGTCGTTGCCGAAGCGGTAGTGAACGGATGGCAAAGCCTGCTGGGACGAGAACTCGTGAATCACTGCTTGGAAGGCGAATACTTAAAGCAATATCAACAAGAAATTCATGCTTGGCCCGATGTAGAGCAGGCTGGATTTCATCCTTGCCATCTAGAAATGTTGCAAGAGTTCAACATCAAAGCAAATCTGATTGTTCCTGTTTTTTTGAAAGATAAAATTTGGGGAATGCTATTTGTTCATCA
>CBKWLJ010000176.1:0-16902 GCA_966675205.1 uncultured bacterium | reverse complement strand
TGTGTTATTATGAGCTACCTTACATCTTAATAAATAAAGTTCTTCCCATTGTTTTTGTAAATAGCTATCTTCACATTTAACTATTTCAGAAAAATATCTTTGCCAATTTGACTTTGGAACAAAATTTTTTAGTTCTTCAAGATTCAATTCTTGAGTAGTTTTTATTTTTTTGATTTTTTGGTAAAAATTATTTATGTCTTGAGTGGGGTAGGGTTTAAATAAAAAATCTGCTAAATGAATAAAATCTATTTGATACAATAAATTATTTGAGCTTTTACGCTCTTTATTTTTATTCGTTGTAACTACTGTTTTGATTTCTTTAGGTAAAGTTTCATTAACCCATTCTATACCCACATTTGTAACCATAAATTTGGTAATTAACTTTCGCATGAGATTTTCTATTTCATTTATGATTGGATAAGCCTTACTAGAGTAGTAAAGAGAAATATCATCCCAAATACAGTTAAACTCTATATCTAGTAAATAGATTATTTTTCTAATAGCTTTGAGGAGTTGGCTATAATCATTTAAGTCTTTCTCAAATTTGTTTGTAAAATCATAAGTCAACTTTAAATGAAAAAATTGCTCTTCTTTAGCTTTACCCATTTGTACTTCATATTTCACTATAATTTGATTATATTTAATAGTTTGGTTTTCAATTAAAATACTAGAATCGGACATTAAGAGATTATTAAAGGATTTGATGCTATTGCAAAAGCAATCCTTAGATTTGATGACTATTAAGTACTCTACTCTTAAATAATCCATTCTTTTTACTATCTCTCTATCAAGAGTTTTTTTAGGAAATCTACCTTTTTATAAAGTAACAGCCCACGACTAATATTGCCTTCGGTTACAGTGGTGTTGGGTTAGGAGGATGAAGTCAAGCAGAGTTACTAAAGATTTGTAACAAAAACTTGACCCCTTGAGCAGAAATCGATCAATCTGCTAAGGTAATCCTAGTGAATATAAAAACTTAAAAATCTTTGCGCCACTCAAAGCTGTTGACACCAGCTAAGAGCGGCTAACCCCCAAACTGCATCACCAGTCTGGAAGCTAGAAGAATGGTAACACTCCTCTGGCCACCCTGACTTCTTATGACAAATTTGGCGGGGTGGCTTAGATTTTAGGGCGTTCGATTTTGGGACGTTCGATTGGGGCTTTTGGAGGTTTTCAGGCAAAAAAGTCTGGATAGTCCAGAAATCCTGAATCAGCAATCCTAAATCGAGCAAACGCTACACCTGAAATAGGAGTGATCTACCCTTATGTCCCAGAACTTAATTACGGCTGGGGTCATTGACCCTGGAAAATTACCTCTTGACCAAGTGCGGCAGCAAGTCGCTGCTTTTCTCAAAATTCCCCTGAACCAAATCGATCGCATAGAGTGCTGGAAACATCAAATTTGGGTCAAACTTGTAGAATCTCGCGCT
Organism: uncultured bacterium; assembly: GCA_966675205.1. Classification (GTDB taxonomy): domain Bacteria; phylum Cyanobacteriota; class Cyanobacteriia; order Cyanobacteriales; family Coleofasciculaceae; genus JBFLZA01. The sequence continues at coordinate 15,472 of CBKWLJ010000176.1, read as the reverse complement.
AAATTCATCAGTTATCGCAACTTACCCCTTTGGATTGAACAAGGGCTTGCCGCTATCAAACGCTGCACCTCCCGTCCCAAGCTTGAGCAGTTAGGCGAAATCTTACGCACAGAACGAGACTGGTACGAGGAACACGAGATTCCTCTAGCGGTGCAACCTTGGCGCGAGGCTTGGGCACAAAAAGCACAACAGTTGAGAGAAGAAGAAGAACGCCTCAAACCAATTCTTGCTCATCAACAAGCGGGTGTGGAATGGTATTCCGCTTGGCAGCGAATATTGCAATGCTGCCGAGACTGTACCGGACTCAAGCACTTAGCCCCGGAACTGCAACGGCAAAGCCAAGAATTTGATGATTTACCAGAAGTGATGCAAACTATACAACAATTGTGGAGCGATCGCTGGCAGGAACTCTCAAAAGCGATCGCATAAATTCGCACCTTGCCTTAAAACAAAGATAACTGAATCGGCGGCTGTTCAAGGTTATTCCAAGGTAATGGTGGCACGGGAACACCTCTTTGTTCCAACAACTGCTGGAAATGACGGGCATTTCCGGGAGAATATTGCTCAAGCGGACAATGCATATAAAAATAGATGCGCTTACCCATACGCAACCATTGCTCCACCCAACTCACCCATTCTTCCATAAACGGCTGATTCACCGTTTGGTCGGGATGGCTGATAAAGCGCACCAAGGTAAAGGGTGCAGTCACAACAGGCTGCACGGGTAGTTTAGGTTTTCGTGGGTCTACAGTTTGCTGTTCATAGGTAGCTGAACCCTTGTAGGCAGGTCGAGTATCTAACAGTACCCGTCCAACCCCCAATTCTTGCAGAAGTTCATTGAAATGACTGGCGTGAGGTTCAGTGAACCAATCAGGATGGCGCACTTCAACGGCTAAGGGTGCCTCACTGCGCGGCCAAGCTTTGAGAAAAGCGGCCAGATCTTTTAGAGACGCAGGTGTGTAATTGGGAGGTAGTTGGGCAAAGATGGGGCCGAGGTGTTCACCCAACCCTTGCATCAAGTTCAAAAACTCTAAGGCACCAGCAATGGAAGGTTCTAACAAACCGTTGTGAGTAAGCTGGCGAGGCAACTTCGGGCACAGTTCAAAACCGGGTGGCATCTGTGACGCCCAATGAATTACAGTTTCGCGATCGGGCACAGCGTAGAATGTGGTATTGCCCTCAACTGCGGTAAAGCGCTGCGTGTAGAGGGGTAGAAATTCTGCTGTTTTAGTTCCTTTGGGATAAAGTTCGCCAACCCAACCTTTATAAGCCCAAACAGCACACCCGATGAGAAAGTTCATGATTTTGAAATAATGCACACCAGTGGAATCAAACCATTGACCCTTCTGAATAGTAGCGTTTAGAGCCAAAGCCCGACCAATTGTTAAAACCCAACGGTAGTGTACCTGTAGGGGCTGCTCTTGTAGCAGCCCTCTTGTAATGACAGGGTACCCACCAGGAGTACCCATAGACAGGGTACCCACCAAGAGTAACCCTACATGTCATGTGTTAATTGAAAAATGGGTCAAAAGCGATCGCACTCCATAAGCCTAGCACCATGCTATTGCAATAAACCGCAAAGTATGCATTGCCCACATCGAGTCAGTCTGACCGAGTAGAGTATCCGAAGTAGCTTTGGACAATTCCCTTTGGCATACGACAATATCTGCAAATATCTGGCTGAAGAATACCCTGCCGAGTTTGCCTGTTGGCTCCTGGGACGGGAAATTACAGAGATTCAGGTTCTCAAAACTGAATTGAGTGTAGAACCGATTCGTGCTGATTCCCTGACGCTGCTGCAAACCCGTCACCAAATCCTACATTTGGAATTTCAAACCCTACCCGCCTCTGCCCCTCCACTGCCTTTCCGGATGTTGGACTATTGGGTGAGACTCAAGCGGCAGTATTGGTGTGCTGTTGAGCAGGTTGTGATTTTTCTGAAACCTACTACTGTAGACACCGTATTTACTGACGAGTTTGTAGATACCAATACCAGACATCGCTATCGAGTCATTCGTCTGTGGGAGCAAGAACCAGCGCCACTTCTAGCCAACCCAGCACTATTACCCTTCGCCACTTTGGCCAGGAGTGATACTCCTAATACCCTGCTACAGCAAGTCGCGATTCAGCTCGATAGAATCGAAGAACCACGTCAGAAAGGGAATATTACTGCTTGTGCAGAAGTACTGGCGGGTTTGCGGTTTGACATCAATTTTATTCGCCAACTGTTCCGGGAGGAAGTGATGCGTGAATCAGTAGTTTATCAAGATATTCTTCAAAGAGGCTTGCAACAAGGCTTGCAACAAGGTTTGCAACAAGGAGAGGCAACATTGATTTTGCGTCTACTCAACCGTCGCTTTGGAGAGGTTGACTCAGAGTTACAAGAACGGATTCGGGGATTATCTATTCCTCAGTTGGAGGAGTTGAGTGAGACGCTGTTGGATTTTGAGGCACTAACAGATTTACTGACTTGGTTAGATGTGCATCAGTTGGAGGAATAAGAAATTAAGCTATTCAAGTTGAGGTTAGCCACCGACTAGCAACTGGCATCCTCCAACCGGTGCCAAAGGCGCGATCGGTAATTTTCAATCCGGGAGGAGCTTGTCGGCGCTTAAATTCCGCACGGGCTACCATGCGTATAACTTTTTCTACCACAGCTAGGTCATGACCTGCTGCAACAATTTGAGCGGGTGACTGATGTTGTTCGAGCCATCGCTGCAAAATATCATCCAAGATGTCATAGGGCGGCAGGGAATCTTGGTCAACTTGACCGGGTTTGAGTTCTGCACTGGGGGGTTTACTGAGGATGTTGCCAGGGATAATTTCTTTTTGGGTGGAAGGTTGCAGGTTAGAAGACTGTTTTGAACTTTCAACCTTCAACCTTCTAACATTCAACTCTTCTGTTTCATTCAGCCACTTGCATAGAGAGTAGACGCGAGTTTTGGGAACGTCTGCAATCACAGCAAGTCCGCCGTTCATATCACCATAGAGCGTGCAGTACCCTACTGCCATCTCTGATTTGTTACCGGTGGAGACGAGGAGATAGCCAAATTTATTCGAGATTGCCATTAACAAGTTGCCCCGAATTCGTGCTTGAATATTCTCCTCGGCAAGACCAAACTGTGTTCCAGTAAATATCGGTTCTAGGGTTTTGTCGTACCCTTGCATTAAGTCCCCTATAGGGAGAATCTGAGTTTTGATACCCAAGTTTTCAGCCAGAGCAAGAGCATCTTTAACCGAGTGATCAGAACTGTAAGGAGAGGGCATGAGGACACCTAACACGTTCTCAATACCCAGTGCGGCAGTTGCGATCGCAGCAACTAATGCTGAATCAATCCCTCCACTCAAACCCAATACTACTTTTGTAAAACCACACTTGCGCGTGTAGTCACGCACACCCATCACTAGCGCTAACCAAATTTCCTCGTCAAGGCTAGCAGGTGCTGGTGCAATTGTTGCTGGTAGTAAGTCTCGCGCTTGTTGCTCAAATTCCAAAATTACCAAATCAGTCTCAAAAGCACGAGCGCGACATACCATCTCTCCAGAACGGCTAAAGGCAACACTACTGCCATCAAACAATAGGTCATCATTGCCCCCCACTTGATTGGCGTAAATAATCGGTTTTTGGTAACGTGTAGCGCTATGCCGTAACATCGCCTCTCGCAATTGCTGCTTATTCGCTCTATAGGGAGATGCTGAAAGATTAATAATAATATCTACATCTTGTTGGGCTAAGTCTGCGATCGGATTCACTGCATAGTTGCGTTTTCCCCAAAACTCTTCATCGTTCCACAAGTCTTCGCAGATGGTGACACCTACTTGGATTGTGGATGTTGGATTCTGATTTGGAGTCCCTGACTCCTCCAAGTTGAGGGTAAATCGATTACTCTGAAGCCCTGGTTCAAAATAGCGATTTTCATCAAAGACATCGTAAGTGGGCAAGAGTCGCTTGTGGAAAATCTCCTGTACTTTGCCCTGTTGCAGTAAGGCAATACTATTAAATAAAGGCTTGCCTCCTGCAATGTGAACTTTGGGATTGGGTTCCACGGTTCCCACCAGAACAGCTAAAGAGGGGGGCAATTCTTCGGCTAGCTGTTGCAGCGTTACCGCCATTGAATCTACAAAAGTCGGATTTAGGAGTAAGTCTCTAGGAGGATATCCACATAGCGATAGTTCCGGCGTCAATAAGAGGTGAACACCTTGCTCGGCTGCCTGTCTAGCACAATCTAGAATCTGTTGAGCGTTACCCGTCAGATTACCAATGGTGGGATTGAGTTGAGCGATCGCAAGTTTCATCATTGTTTAAACGTTAAAATTTAAATCCCCAGAGATTGCAGTCATTTTATAGTTCTTACTCACAGAGAAGAAGGGGTAGATTAAACGAATTCGGAAGATGTTGCCCCCTCATCTGGTCTATTTTCACTTATCATCCTCATCTGTCCTCTTGTCTCTATGCCAAAAGGGCAATTTTCCGAGAACAGGTTACATCTAAAAATGACTCAGTCATGAATCAAAGACAAAACAATAAAAATTCCTTATATCCTAATAGGGTTCTGAATTTTCTCAGCATATCTCAATGCCCAAGCAAAAGCTGATCTCTTGGCTACCGCAACTGAATCACCAAGTCTGGATTTTGGCGATGGGTCGATTGCTGTCCCAAGTTGGTACAGGTTTCACCCTGTTCTATGCCCCAATATTTTTCGTCAATCAAGTAGGGTTATCGGCAACTTCAGTAGGACTGGGTTTGGGAAGTGGCTCTATTTCTGGGGTAGTGGGTCGTTTTTTGGGTGGGGCTTTTGCTGATTCTCAATTCTGGGGACGTAGGCGCACTCTATTGCTTTCTGCGGCAGTTTCTGCATTGGCAGATGTGGCTTTAGCACTCACCTACAATTTTCCTACCTTTATTGTCGGTAACCTGTTGATGGGTTTAGGGATTGGTCTGTACTGGCCAGCGACAGAAGCAGCAGTCGCTGATTTGACGACTATTGAGGAACGCAATGAAGCTTTTGCCATCACCCGTTTGGCAGATAGTTTGGGCTTGGGGTTGGGGGTGGTATTGGGAGGGGCGTTGATTGGCACAACGGGAAATTATCGCGCTTTATTTGTGATCGATGGCATTTCCTTCATTGTTTTCTTCGCGATTGTGTATGCTGCGATCGCAGAAACTCGAAAGTTAGAAGCGCATCATGCCCAAGAAATGCGTAGGGGTTGGGTTGAGGCGTTTAGCGATCGCCAATTGATGGTCTACGTTCTCGTCAATATCCTGTTTACCACTTATCTGGCTCAGATCCAAAGCACCATCCCCCTATATTTCACGAATTTCATCTCAGGTAGCTCATCCGGCAAGGGATTCTCACCCAAAATTATCAGTGCTTTGTTTAGCTGGCATATCGCCTTTGCTGCGTTGTGCCAGTTACCTGTTGCTCGTACTCTCAATCGTTTTACCCGTCCTCATGCTTTGATAATTTCGATGCTATTGTTTGGGGCTGGATTTGTGCTGATTTGGGTGACAGGAGTTGCTTCTACCCTTCCGATTTTATGGGCAATTTTGGCATTGGGTGTTTTTGCGATCGCCATGGTTGCTTACACCCCCTCCGCCTCTGCTTTAGTTGTGGATTTAGCCCCTGAATCGCTTCGAGGCATTTACCTTTCCATTAATTCCCAATGTTGGGCAATTGGTTACTTTATTGGCCCGCCTCTAGGGGGGTGGGCATTAGATCAATCGAGCCAAATTGCCCATAACTTCTGGCTGGTAGCAGCTACCAGCATTACCATCGGTATCTTGGTTTTGCAGTACCTCAACCGAATGCTGAATAGTAATTAATTTTGCTCTACGGAATACAGAATCTCGGGTTTTGATGCGAACTAAACCGGGTGGCGATTGGACAGATCACTGGTTTGACCTTACTCTATCAGGACTTACGCATGAATACCATATATAGTAAGGGCGATTCATGAATCGCCCCTACAAATGGCGGTTTAACAGTAAATTTGCGTAAGTCCTGTCTATATCTAGCGTCATTGCGTAAGTTTTGCACTCTAAGTGGCAGGAAAAAAATCACCTAGTTGGGTGAGACAAGTGGATGAAGCACCTAAGCCTAAAAAACGGCAATACTGAGGCTACTGAATTTCCTTTGTGGAAAATGTCTGTACGTAAAAGTATTTTAGGTTTGGCTATCGGCTGGTTATCTTTTGTTGGCAGCGCCCAAGCCCAAGTTTTGACACTGCCTCCAGGGACTATCGGACTGACCCCCTTAGAGGGTAAAGTGACTGCTGTGGAAACGGTGAACGTTCCCACCAGCAGTGTGGTCAAAGTTGTTCAAACTCGCGTTACTCTCGAGTTCACCCTACAGACTTGTGTCGATCAGTTATTGCCCCTGCTTTCTAGCTATCAAGTGCAAGGAGGCAAGGCCACAATTTATGTCACGGCGCTGAACGCGAACAACTCCCAAGCTGCTGTGACGCTATGTCCAGCAGTACCCACAACGGCTTCTGCCCAAGTAAGCATTCCGGGCGCTTTTAATAGCGGGCAGATTAGCGTTGTGTTTTTGGGTCAACCTCCTCAATAGAATGCCTAATCAGGGGAACAACCGAGAGAACCTGCGACCTCATCCTCGACTGGGATGAGGATTCACACTTATACCAATTCGATATGGCTGCAAATGAGGTACTTATTGTTAGCCGGCACTCCGCTCAAATCCTAGGCTAGTGTCAACCATTGCACCATTGTTTCAGGTAGTGGTGTTTTATTTCTAGTCTTAGGGTCAATGCACACATGGCGGGTGATTGCCTTTGCCATTAACTGCTCTGAAGGATCTGCAAAAATTTGATAGGAAAGCTCAAACTTATTCTCATCTAACTGCTGAGGGCTTAAGTGAATTTGCAATGAGTCACCACAATATAGGGGACGAAAGAAATCTGCGCTGGCATGAATAATGGGAATCGCTGCCTCTGGATCGTTAAAAAATACCTGAAGTTCTATCCCAAATGCAGCTAGGGATGCTTCGTAAGCTTCATGACACATCGATAAGACATTGGCGAAATAAACAACGCCAGCAGCATCAGTATCACAGAAGTGAACGGTACGGTGATAAATAAATGGCATTTAAGAATTATGAATTATGAATTATGAATTATGAATTTTCTATTATCTATTAGACACCATGAGCAGTATCGCACAACAAAGGAATCAGAAGTCTTATCCCTCCAACTTTCAAACCTTCACCCTTCCAACTTTTACCCCTCAAACCTTCAACCTTCAACCTTAAAACCTTTAACCTTCTGCCTTGGAGCCTTGGAGCCTTATTTCCCAATTAGCCATTTGCACTTAAGATTTCTTCAGTTAAACTGCGTCCGGCGAGGTTAGCAACGACCATCAGCAACTGGTTGGTATCGACGGGTTTGGAAAGATATTTTTGGAAGCCAGAATCAAGGGCTTGTTTGCAATCTTCCTCTCTAGCATATGCCGTTAGGGCTAGAGCAGGAAGCAGTCCTCCCTGTTCTGCTTCGCGGCTTCTCACTTGGCGAATCAACGAGTAACCGTCTTCTAAGGGCATACCAATATCACTAATGAGGACATCTGGCTGCAATTGTTCAAGGGCTTTGATCGCTTCTAAAACAGAAGAAACTGCGATCGCTTTTGCTCCTGACCCTTCTATCGTGGTTATGAGCAATTCTCGCACGTCTGGTTCGTCATCGACGATGAGTATCCTGAGTCCAGAAAGCGTGTTGGAGAGTTTAGCGGGTACTTCCAATGGGGATGGTTCATTGATTGGCTTTAATCCCGCTTGTTCTAAACAGCTCGGTTTTGACGGAGTTGTACTCTGGAGCGGTATCTCTATCGTAAAGGTTGAACCTTTTCCTTCTCCCTCACTTTTTACATCCACTCTGCCATGATGCAGTTCAACTAAGTGGCGGACGATGGCTAGTCCCAGTCCTAACCCACCATGCGATCGCGTTGTCGTACTATCTGCTTGGCGGAAGCGATCGAAAACGTAGGGGAGAAATTCAGGCTTAATGCCAATCCCGGTATCCGTGATTTGAATTTGAGCGTAAGAATTCGCGCCTAAAGAGCGCACTTCAATTTTTCCACCTTCCGGTGTGAATTTAATGGCATTGGACAAAAGATTCCAGACAATTTGTTGCAATCGGTCTGGGTCGCCCATGACTCGCTCTAATGAGCGATCAAGGTAGGCTTCGAGGTGGAGTGATTTTGCATCTAGAGTTGGGCGTAAAGCATCGATCGCAGCCTCAATCACGGGGACAAGGTTAAGCGGACGGAGATTGAGTTGCAGCTTCCCTCGAATAATTCGGGAAACATCCAAGATATCCTCAATTAATTGGGCTTGGGCTTGAGCATTGCGCTCGATCGTTTCTAATGCACGGGCGGTTGTGGCTTCATCGAAGGAACGGGTGCGGAGGAGTCGAGCCCAACCTAAAACTGAATGGAGGGGGGTGCGGAGTTCGTGGGAGAGGGTGGCAAGAAACTCATCTTTCATCCGGTTAGCAGCTTCTGCCTCTATGCGTGCGGCTTGTTCACGGATGACTTGGGTGCGAGCTTCCTCGGCCTGTTTGCGATCGGTAATGTCTTCTAAGGTACCGACATGACCCATGAGTTTCCCCTGATCTGAGAGCATGGAAGAAGCTCGAACATGCACTTGGCGCACCATTCCAGCTGGCGTTTGACAGCGGAACTCCCTGGAATATTCGCCGTTTTTCTGTGTCTGAACCAACCACTCTGTCATCACGGAGACTCTATCTTCGGGATGAACGGACTGCAACCAACCTTCTCCCAAACATTCTTCCAGTGTTAGACCGCAAATCATTTGAAAGCGAGGGTTGGTGTAAGTACATTGACCTTCCACATCGGTAAGAAAAATGCCCACCGGAGAGCAGGCACTCAACAACCGAAATCGTTCTTCACTGGTTTTGAGATCAGTGTTGACAGCAGCCAGTTGGGCCGCTTGGCGTTTGATTTCTTCTGTCTTTTTGAATAAGTCAACAAATACCGATACTTTGGAGGTCAAAATTTCCGGATCGACGGGTTTGAACAGATAGTCTACCGCCCCCAAGGAATATCCTTTGAATAGGTGTTGGTCACTTTTGCTGTAGGCCGTCAGGAAGATAATGGGGGTATGTTGCGATCGCGGTCGGTTTCGGATTAAGGTAGCCGTTTCAAAACCATCCATCCCCGGCATATGGACATCCAGCAAAATCACCGCAAAATCCTGATTCAGGAGACATCTTAAAGCTTCTTCCCCCGAATAAGCTCTGACGAGATTTTGACCTAAACCTTCTAATACTGCCTCTAAAGCCAGCAGATTTTCGGGATGATCATCCACGAGTAGAACATTAACTTGTGGTTCAGACTGCATATTCTTACCTCAGCACCGGCTGGCAAAGGTTGACTAAAAGAGGAGCAATATCAGGCAAGGGCAAAATCCAATCCACTGGTACTGCTATGTTAGGGTAGGACTGCCGCAATGCGGTAATTGCGGCTCTTGGCATGATCGAACATTCGGCCGTCGTTGGCTCTTGAATAATCACCATGCCGCTATGAGCTTTCAGTTGTAAACTCCCTTGACTTCCATCATTACTCGCTCCCGTCAAAATCACACCAAGCGTCCTCTCACCATAAGCCTGGGCCGCTGACTCAAACAGGACGTTGATGGACGGTCTAGCATAACACACCGGAGCTTCAGTGGAGAGAGCAAAATGATGGTCATCTACTAATAAATGATAGTCAGCAGGAGCTAAGTAGACGTGCCCTGGTAAAATCGCTTCTTTGTCTTCTGCTTCGGTTACAGGTAGAATACAATACTGCTGCAAAAAAACACTCAGGCTTTCGTCTGAGCTTTTATGGCGGTGTTGGACAATCACCACAGGCACCGGAAAAGTTTTAGGTAGACCCGATAGCAGCACTTGTAAGGCGTGTAACCCTCCGAGTGACGTACCGACAACGACAATGGAGTAGCGAGATAAGGTCGCGTTTTTTGGGTGGGAAAAATCCCTCATGAAAATTGTTTTCCCCCTTTATCCTGTAAAGGAACTGGTAGTACGACAATATAAAGGACGGAGGCAAAGGGCAAAAGGCAAACCGGAAGGGGTAAGTTTTCCTGGTTCCTTTAATCTTGTCCCCTTTGTTTGCTCAATGTCCAATCTCCCATCTCTACCTAATCCTGCGATAAAGCTTTTCACGCTGATCTAGCGCCTCATACTGTTGTTCGTGCGGTGTGAATTTGAGGGACTCTTGGCGTCCTAACCCCAAGACGCCAAACCGACTGAGGCTTTCGTACAGCAAATTGTGTACTCGCTTTTGGAGCGATTGATTAAAATAAATCAGGACGTTCCGACACAATATGACATTAAATTCATTAAAGGATCTATCTGTCGCTAGATTGTGCTGAGAAAATAGAACATTTTCTCGTAGCGATGCCCGAAAAATGGCATGGTCGTAGGCGGCAGTATAATACTCCGAAAACGATTTCTTCCCCCCTGCTCGGAGATAGTTTTGGGTATACTCCTGCATCAAGTCCAAGGGATAAATCCCCTCTCTGGCTTGTTTTAAAACGAGTTCATTCATATCTGTTGCATAAATTCGGCTGCGATGGTATAGTCCTTCCTCTTCTAAGAGAATCGCCATCGAGTAAACTTCCTCTCCCGTTGAGCATCCTGCTAACCAAATGCGAATAAACGGATAAGTGCGTAAAAGCGGCACGACTTTGCGACGGAAGGTCAGATAAAAGCTTGGGTCGCGAAACATTGCGGTGACGTGTACGGACAGACCCAAGAGGAATCGCGCCAAACACTCCGGGTCATGAAGGACTTTTTCTTGCAGTCCAGAGACACTCGCTAACTGTTCTGAACGGATAGTATTCCAAATCCGACGTTTCAGGGAAGCCAAGGCATAATCGCGAAAATCAAACCCGTAGTATCGATACATCCCTTCTAAAAGAAGTTGAATTTCAACTGCCTCAAGTTCCTCTTGTTTTTTAAGGTCGTAGGTAGGGGGGCTGAAAATTTGCATTTTAAAGTTCTTTAAAAGGTTGAAGGCGGTAAAGGTTGAAGGGTTGAAGGCAGTTGAATTATGAATTGTGAATTATGAATTATGAATCTGCTGAAGTTGGGACGGGATTAGATTTTTCCGCAAGTTGGCTTTCACTAATATCGGTGGAACGTCTTTACAAGTTTCCTTCTTTCCCCTGAATTCAATTCATAATTCATCATTCACAATTCATAATTTTCTTCAATCTGCTAACTTTCATCCCTCCTATATAATTTGCCAACCTTTATCCCTTTAAAGAAAGCCCCTAACGATAGAGCCAGACACGCAAAAGGGAGAGGAGTTGTTCGGAATCAACGGGTTTGGTGATGTAGTCTGATGCACCCGCTTCAATACACTTTTCTCGATCGCCTTTCATGGCTTTGGCCGTGAGGGCAATGATGGGCAGTGAGGCAAACTGAGGTATGCCACGAATAACGCGGGTTGTTTCATACCCATCCATTTCTGGCATCATCACATCCATTAAAACGACATGAATATTTGGCGTGTTTTGTAACACTTCCAAGCCATCTCTCCCGTTTTCGGCATATAAAACCTGCATTTGATGGCGCTCTAGCATACTAGTTAGCGCAAAAATGTTACGCACGTCATCATCCACAATGAGGACATTTTTACCTGCAAGAATGGGGTCTGTCTGATGTAGCTTTTCTAGAATTTGTTGCTGGGGGGGCGGTAATTTTGCCTGAACTCGGTGCAGGAATAAAGCCGTTTCATCCAAAAGACGTTCTGGCGATCGCACATCTTTGATAATGATGCTCTCAGCCATGCGCTTGAGTTCAGTTTCTTCTGCCCGCGTTAGTTCTTTGCCGGTGTACACAATAATTGGCAGTTTGGAGAGATTGGGGTCTTGCTTGATTTGCTCGATCAATTCAAAACCACTCATATCTGGTAGTCCCAGATCGAGGACGATGCAATCAAAATGCCCGTTATGAAGCGCTTGTAATGCCTGGTTGCCTGTTCCCACGGATGTTGTAGACACATCCGTATTCCCAATGAGGGCGACAATGCTCTGGCGTTGCGTCTCATCATCTTCTACTACGAGCAAGTTTTTCACCTGACGCTCGACAAATTGCTTCATGTTGCCTATTGCTTCCATTAAAGCTTCAGGCTGAACCGGCTTTTGCAAATAAGCGATCGCTCCGAGTTGCAGGCCCCGTTGTCGTTCTTCTTCCACCGAGAGAATATGGACGGGGATATGACGGGTATTGGGGTCATGCTTTAAGCGATCCAATACCGTCCAACCATCCATATCCGGTAAGCGGATATCCAGGGTAATCGCATCCGGGATAAATTCCTTGGCCATGACTAAACCGACATCGCTGCGTAGGGCAACAAGTGCTTTAAAGCCTTGCTCTCGTGCAAGTTCTAAGAGAATGCGAGCGAAGTTGATGTCATCTTCAATAATCAACAGGACGCGATCGCCAGGTTGGATATCATCCCGATCATCGGCCATGGGGGTGGGGAATGAGGAAGGAAGTTGTGGAACTGGGCGCGCTGGGGAAGTTGGGCGAGTTTGGGGAGTTGGGGACGCTGGGGGAGCTGAGGGAGCAGAAGCTGATGTGACAGCAGGGAGCAGTCGCTCTGAAGGCACGTCCAAGGGAACTGGGGTAGAGGTTGAAGCCGTTTTGCTGTCTGAAGAGGGTTCCAATGCTACTAAGTTCACAGCTTTAGATTCCCTTGTGTCGTTCTGACGAATGCGTACTCCGGTATCGGGTTGTCCCCAGTTGCCATCTTCGGAATAGTAGGAATCAGGGAGATAAAGGGTGAACGTACTTCCTTGGCCAGGACGGCTGACTAGGGTAATTTCTCCACCCAGTAATCCGGCAATTTCCCGACTAATGGATAAACCTAAGCCAGTGCCTCCATATTTGCGGCTCGTGGAACCATCCACTTGCTGAAACGCCTCGAAAATAATTTTTTGCTTGTCTAAGGGAATCCCAATTCCTGTATCGCTTACTGAAAAAGCAATGACACTATTGGCACGGTTTAAGCGATCGTGAGTTAAATTCCACCCATGAGCGGCTTTGGTTACCTGCAACCGCACTGTTCCTGAAGCGGTGAACTTAAAGGCATTCGCCAGCAAGTTCTTCAAGACTTGTTGCAAGCGTTTCGGGTCAGTATAGATAAATCGCGGCAGATTGGGGCCAAAATCTAGCACAAAATCAAGTTTTTTGTCTTGGGCAACTTGGCGGAAGGTGCGCTCCATTTGATTGGACAAGTCTGTAAACCGCATCTGATCGATTTCCACCGACATGGTTCCCGATTCAATTTTGGCAAGATCCAAAATGTCGTTGATCAGAGCCAGTAAGTCTGTACCCGCCGCATGAATGGTGCGGGCATATTCCACTTGCTTGTCGGTTAAATTCCCATCCGGGTTATCTGTCAGCAGTCTCGCCAGAATTAACAAGCTATTTAAGGGCGTCCGCAACTCGTGGGACATATTGGCTAAAAATTCTGACTTGTACTTAGAGGTTAAGGCTAACTGCTCCGCCTTTTCCTCCAAAGCCTGCCGTGCTTGTTCGATTTCTCGGTTTTTGCGCTCGACTTCCCGGTTTTGCAGTTGCAGCAATTCTGCTTTTTCTTCCAATTCTTCGTTGGTTTGTTGCAGTTCGTCTTGCTGTTTTTTGAGCAATTCTTCTGATGCTTTCAGGGATTTAGCTTGTTGTTCTAATCGCTGGTTGGTTTCGGTGAGTTCTTTTTGCTGCGCTTGCAGTTCTTCGGTTAAAGATTGAGACTGTTTGAGGAGTTCTTCGGTACGCATGGAAGCTGCAATCGTATTAAGAACGATCGCAATGCTTTCCGTGAGTTGGTCAAAGAACATCAAGTGAATCTCACTAAACCGTCGGAATGACGCTAGCTCAATCACCGCCGTTACCTGTCCCTCAAACAATACGGGCAAGACTACGGCATTGCGCGGTGTGGCATCTCCCAGCCCGGAGCTAATGGTGATGTAATTGTCTGGAAGCTCTGTAATTAGAATCCGTTCTTTTTCTAAAGCACATTGTCCAACCAATCCTTCACCCATACGGAAGCGGTTGGCAAGATGTTTCCGTTCTCGGTAGGCGTAGCTGCTCAACAGTTTCAGCAATTGCTCTTTTTCTGTGCCATCCATGATGTAAAACACCCCATGCTGGGCACTGACCAACGGAGCCAATTCCGATAAAATCAGCTTGGATACTGTCTCTAAATCCCGTTGCCCTTGTAGCATTCGGGTAAATTTCGCCAAGTTGGTCTTCAACCAGTCTTGTTCGGTATTCTTCTGCGTTGTTTCCCGCAGGTTAGAAATCATCTGGTTGATGTTGTCCTTGAGGACGGCAACTTCCCCTTGTGCCTCTACAGAAATCGATCGCGTCAAGTCACCTTTAGTTACCGCAATTGCCACTTCTGCGATCGCACGTAACTGAGTAGTGAGGGTTGCAGCCAGTTCGTTCACGTTGTCCGTTAAGTCTCTCCAGGTTCCTGCCGCCCCTGGTACCTTGGCTTGACCCCCTAACTTCCCTTCAATTCCCACTTCCCGTGCCACCGTGGTTACCTGGTCGGCAAAGGTTGCTAGGGTATCGATCATCTCGTTAATCGTATCCGCCAGCGTTTCAATTTCCCCCTTGGCATCCAGCATTAACTTGCGTTTCAAGTCCCCGTTTGCTACTGCCGTCACCACCTTGGCAATGCCTCGGACTTGGGCCGTGAGGTTGCCGGCCATCGAGTTCACGTTGTCGGTTAAATCTTTCCAGGTTCCCGCTACACCGATTACCTGGGCTTGTCCCCCCAGTTTTCCTTCCGTTCCCACCTCGCGAGCAACCCGTGTTACTTCAGAAGCAAAGGACGAAAGCTGGTCTACCATCGTGTTGATGGTGTTCTTGAGGTCTAAAATCTCCCCGCGCACATCAACCGTAATCTTCTTAGAAAGGTCGCCATTTGCCACCGCCTTCGTCACTTCGGCAATATTTCGTACCTGGGCCGTAAGATTGCCGGCCATCAAATTCACGTTATCCGTTAAATCCTTCCAGGTACCACCCACCCCTCGGACGTAGGCTTGGACACCCAATTTTCCTTCGGTACCCACTTCACGAGCAACTCTTGTTACCTCAGAAGCAAAGGAGTTGAGCTGGTCTACCATTGTGTTGATGGTGTTTTTCAGCTCTAAAATTTCTCCCTTCACATCCACCGTGATTTTCTTGGAGAGGTCGCCTGTTGCCACCGCCGTCGTCACTTCGGCAATGTTCCGCACCTGGGCGGTAAGACTGCTGGCCATCGAGTTCACCGAATCCGTCAAGTCTTTCCAGGTACCCGCCACACCTTTGACTTCGGCTTGAACCCCCAGTTTTCCTTCGGTTCCCACCTCTCGTGCCACCCGTGTTACCTCAGAAGCAAAGGAGGAAAGCTGATCCACCATGATATTAATGGTGTTTT
>CBKWLJ010000175.1:0-16986 GCA_966675205.1 uncultured bacterium | reverse complement strand
TCGATTTAGCGATTTTTATCGATGCCTATTCTGCTGATGCAGAACCAACAGTGCAAGTATCTCCTCTCGCACCTGCCGATTCCGGGATGATGATGGGACATACGAGTAATCCAGAAGCGTTACTTGCGATCGCACAAGCGCTCTACAACCATTATCCCCAAGCTTGGTTAGTCGCGATACCTGGAGAAAATTTTGAGTTGGGTACTCACCTCTCCCCCCTAGCGGAACAAGGGGTAGAAGAAGCCTTAAAATTGATTGATCGCCTAATTAAAGTTAATGTTGGGTCTAATTTTTGTGGGCAAGCCGGAAAGCCTGCCCAGAGTTTTTAAGTTAAATCCTGTTTACCAGGTTACGCAAGCCTTTGCTGACAACAACTTTAATAGCTGTCTCCATCAGCAGTAGCTTGGAGTCCGAGTCGGTTATTCGCGCGATGTAAGCATTCTGCGATCGCCATTCTCCTCGCTAAACTAACTTTTGGGTTAGCCAGTATATCTTGTGCTAGTTCTCGCGTTAGTGCGCTAGTCGTAATATCCAGTTGGTCAAGTTTTCTGAGATTAGCATAGACTTTCCGGGGAGAAATAGACATCGTCTGATACTCCTAACTTTGTGTAATGTCATCGGCAAGTCGAAATTGAGCCTCTTTTGATATAGATTTCGCTCTTTTTCCTTGCCTCTAGGTCTATCTTCGCCTCATCAACCAACTTTGTGAAAGATTGGGTAACAAAGCGTTATATGACACGCTGATCTTATTTTTGGAGCCAATTTTTAAAGATTCTCCTCCTTGAGGAAGAGGTAAAAATTAACTTTTTACTCCAATTATTAAACAGCGCCATCCTTTCAGATAGGATACACCTGATTGCTCCCATCTCCACTATCTAGTCTCTCAATGCCGCACTTTTTGATAAATGTTAATATAGTTTAATATAAAGTTAAATAAATTTGACTATGGCTATTTCAGAAGAACGCAAACGACAAATCTTAGACCACGTCAACAGAACCACAAAGCTGCCTCAGCAGCTACTTTCGACTAATACAAATTCCGAGGCACGGAAACAGCAAATCAGGGAACACATTCAGAGAACTCGGAATTTCTAGAAGAGTGATTAACTTGATGTAGAGGGAAAGGGTAGGTAATATCTACCCTCTGTAGTTATAAGCCTGAAAAACAATGCGATCGCTTCCACAGCTATATTGACATCCGCCACCTATCTTTCTAGCTTGAGGGCAGTGAGGACGTAGTATGCCAATTGCTTTCCGATGGGGTAGCTGATGAAAAGGGCAAATACATAGAAGTACTTCTATCTATGTTTTCTGAAACTTCATACTCCTCCGTGGCTGATAAGATTTTATTTAATTGCCACACAAGAACTAAACCAAAACCGAGGACTATAATCATCCCTATCCCTGCCGTAAAGGCAAAGACTTTAAATAGATCTAGAGTAATAGATAAAGCTACATTCATTTTTATCTGGTTAAATTCTACTCAACTCATGAAAAAATTCTGTTTTGACTAGGGAATAATCAATCCAGTCAAATAAGAAATAAAACAGTAGTTTTACAAAGAAAACCGTACTGCTGAAATGTGAATAAGTTGTGAAAACTTAAGAGGATTCACCCCTTATCGTTGAAAGCCCAGCAGCAATAGCTGGGCTTTCGTGGGGGAGGGTGAAAGGCGTTCCTCTATTCTTTAGGATTACCTAAAGCTCTCAAGATTACCTCTCCCATTGGTTAATCTGCCTTTGGATTATTTTTTTTTGAATTGAGGCATTTCTCAGGCTTAAGATTGATGCATAAATTAAGGGGCAGGAAAAACTGGTTGCGTTTCTAGTGCAGCGCGACAAAAATAACTCACCCATCCAAAAAGGTTAAAAAGCTTGACAGTAAAGTTTTCTCCCTTTTCCCTCGGAGTCTTATATCTTGGAGCCTTCTTGCACGAGTTCTTCCCCTTTCCCTTTGAGGCTCATTGACGAGTGTTTAGGACTCATCCATGAGTCTTGGAAGCTCATCCACGAATCTTGGAAATTTATCAGCGAGTCTCTGAATCTTAGCAGTCAGCCACAGAGCGAGGATAATCTTGCATTGATGTTAGTCAATTGTCTGTAGCCAGTCCTTCATGTCTTCTACCGCATGACTGGGTGTGAAGAATTTCAGGGGGATGTGGTTAAAGGGTGGGTGGGTGATAACACAAATCCTATCCCCGAACTTGCTTAAATCTAAAAGGAATGTCTCGCTGTAGGGGCAAGGCATTGCCGTGTCCTTAGCTGATGTGGTGTCGGCGGAAGATGAATAAAATACCAAAACGATACGCTTGTCGAACTCTATCTCTAGCAAATCCCAATAGATTTGGAGTTCCGCCATCGTCTTCGGGGTGCCATCGTCGCATTTGGGGCAGCCACGCTTAACCATATCGGTATAAATCTTGGCGGCAGGGTTATTGGGGTCGATGAATTTGCTGCTGTCAATGCAAATGACGTGAATAATTTGGCTTAGTTGGGGGTCGTTGGCGATCGCACTTTGAAGGCTTTGGGGTAAGTCAGCTTGGTTGAGGCTTCGGCGATCGGCAGTAGTTATCTTCTCTACTTCTTCTTCCTGATGCCAAGCTTGATAGAAGTCTGGGTAGGTCATGTTCTGGGCGCAGTGCCAGATGACTGAGTAGCAATCCTTGAAGCGCTCACAATCATTTTTATAGATTTGATCCGTCAAGCAGTTCTTTAGTCTGAAGACTGCTAACCGTAAATAGTCACCCTGTAGATTTTTAACCAAAAGCCTAGCGTAAAGGCGACGCTTTAACTTACTGCCCTCGAATAACTCATTTTCATGCGTTTGCATCATTGCTTCAATTATTGTCTTGAAGCTTTCATCGATTAGCTCTGTACCTTTTTGAGTGGATGGTTGATGGCTGTAGTTATCTTGTCCTAAACTTCGAGCAGCTTCTTGACGTATTCACTCGTCTTGAGATGTTTGTGCCAGGTCATTTAAAGCCTGGGTAGCTAGATAGTTGTATTTATCAATTTGCTTTAAGTTGCAAGCAGATATACAGCGCCAAAACTCATTTTGAGAAGTTTTCACCAGTTCAGTCCAAGTCTCAATAGCTAGTGCTTTACCTAGATCACTTTGTTCTAAACTTTCAGCGGCTATACAACGTAACCAATCATCTTGATCTTTTTGTACCAGCTTAGTCAAAGTCTTAATAGCTAATGGGTTATTTTTACCTAGTTTTCCTAAGCTTTGAACTTGATAGAGAGTTTCATCATTTTTAGTTGTTTCTATCAACTGAATCAAAGTTTGAATTGCTAAAACGTTGCCTTTGCCGATTTCTGTTAAGTTCTCAAAAGCTATCTTACGATTATCTTTTGATTTAGCTGCTTGCCCTAGCTGAATCAGAGTTTGAATTGCTAAAGGATTACCTAGATCGATTTTCCCTAAGCTAAAAGCAGCTTCCAGACGAGCGTCCTCATCCATTATGATTGGCAGGATGTCACTTAAGGCTTGGACTACCGTTTCGCGATGAGTCTCTTGCAAAACTTCCCTAGCTCTCTCTGCAATCGGCTCGACAGCTTGAACCCACTTCGATTTAAAAATGTCGAAATAACCAAAGCTTATAGAAATAATTTTATTAACAATTTGATCAACAAGGCAGCAATCCCAGAATTCTGTAATTCCAGTTGCCGCGAGAAAATAGGCTCGACAACAATATAGATACTTAATTCCATCTTCAAACTCTACTAACGCTTTGATAAATTCCTCTTTCTGCTTCTTCGCCACCTCTTCATGAGGTCGCCCCAGCCACAGCAAAATTACCTCTTTCCACTGCGGCTCAAAAATGCGGTATCTCTCTGAAACTGGCTTAGGATTATAGTTATCATGGGCGCGGGGTAAGAAAAAGTCCCAATCAGCGATCGCCAGCGCTGCAAAATATTCCTGAAACGTAGGATGGAAAAAAGCGTAGACAGTTTCCTCTGAATTTTCTGCTGCCACGCCTACATTATTAATCCAACTCACACGACAAGCTAAATCAAACAAGGACTTATCAAACTTATCGAGTTCCTGGCGAACAAAAGATTCTCGCAGTCGAAACTTGGTAGTCTCTTTATCAATGGCGTTTTTCGATCGCTCCAGCTTTTCGATTAACTTCTCTCCTTTCGTTAGTTCACCAGCTTTGGAGAAGAAACGGCGGATAAAATCACCTACCAATTCAGGATAAGTCAACTGTTGGATGCGATACTTCTCGAAAGCATAAAGGTCATTTTTGCCAACATCCCAAACATTTAACCGACAAGTCAGCACAATCCGCGCATCTGCTACCCAACCCTTTAACTGCTTCTCAATACTAGATAGTAGATTCCCTGTTGCTGCGATTTCATCAACCCCATCTAACAGCAGCCACACCCGACCCAAATTAAACTGCTGAACAAAGTCATCCTGAATATCATCTGAGATATGTCGCTTCCCAGTCGCCTCTTCTAACCAATCCTCTAGCAGATAGTCCTTTAGTGTTTTTTCTCCCAAGTCTGCCAACCTAACAAAAATTGGCAAGCCTCCAGCACTCTCTACTTCTTTAGCAATCTCCTGTAAAAGGGTTGTTTTTCCAGCACCAGGTTCTCCAATAACCGCGATTTTTCTGTCCCGATTTTTAAGAGTGTCCCCCGTTTCCAAGACTTGAGTGAGAAACTTATCGTGTTCAACAGGCGTTTCGTACTCGGTGGACGCTTGTACCTGGAAATTTTCTGGTGAGAAATCCTCCTTTTGCTGAGGTCGCTGTTTGCGCTCTACCAATTCCAACGGCAGGATATCCTCAATGGTTAGTACCACACCATCCCCATGTAGCAGAGGATTGATAGATAGCGCTGTGGGAAGCATTTTACGGCAGCACTCTTGCCAGAAAGAAAGGGGAAGCGCACCAGCATCTTCTTCTAATGGCGACGTTTCCAGCCCCAACTTCTGTTTAACTACACCCAGATTTTCTTCTAGTGACGCATCTTTGTGCTTCAGAGTTAAGGTAAATATCCAATACCGTGTATTTCTCTTATTCTCTGGGCGTTCGTCCTTGAACACTCCTAAATCGTCCAAATATCTAAGTGCATTTCGCACTGCATCCTTTTGTCGCTCTGGCTTTGTACGAGACGATTTCTCACCCTGACGGTACGGAAGTTCTAAAGGAGTGTCAGTTTTTTCGACTAGCTGCCATAACGCCTGTTGGGTTGTACCTTTCTCAAGTTTCTCTTTTCCTGTGCGGGTTTTTTCTCTAGATTCCCCTGTGACTCGCAGTGTACTTTCTGCAATCCATTCCACCTTAACGGCTGCTGATAGCTGAGAGTCTTCTAACTTTAAATCCTCTGAAGGGGGGGCAAGCAGCAGCAAGGCTTTTACCAACCGCAGCACATTGCGTTGGTGCAGTTCACTCTTACCAATCCCGCGTTTATCCTTCTCCTCCATGGATCAAATATAAAGAAAATCTTAAGAATTTTGTGCTATCCGCTTGGGGAAAGTTACCCAAGCCTCTAATCCCGATTGTATAAGCACTTCAAGAGTTGCTTGGGCAATTTGTATGGGCAAAAGCCCAACGAGAGGCTTGTCTCATCAACGAAACAGCCAATCGGCGAGGGCATATGAACAACAAAATCGAGAATTGCAAAGCAGCTATTTCTGCACAAACCCAATCATCTCTACCGACTACACACACGCAAAGCGATAAGAGTCAAAATGAACAGCAAAAGTTTTTGCAGCGAATCATTGCTGTTTCGTTCATTGTGCAAGCCGCACTCATCGGTGTGAGAGGCAATCTCGACGTAATATCCGGCAAGTCGCCACTCGATGTTATCCCCTCGATGATGACCCAAGGCGTTGAACTCATTTTCAAAGCCCAACGTGCACAAAAAAGTATCAAAAAGAGCGATCGCAAATCTGATTTTGATCAATAATCCTGTATCTCGGTAGGAGCACAACATTGGTGCCAACTGAACCAGAGGCAACTGAACCAGAGGCAACCGAGAGCGAGTGAAGGAGGATAAACCCTCGCTAACAATTTAGCCGCTCTGATTCTATCAGAAGTGAGAGATACATCCTTGATGTAGCGCCGTCACAGACGAGTTAGCACTGCCGCTCCTATAATAGCGTTCGTAGCTTGGAATAGATACTTATGACGAGCGTTACTCAATCTCCTTACACCGAAGAACAAATTGCTGCTTGGCTACGGGGTTTATTTACCGTAGCTTGGGCCGATGGTCATTTTGACCCTGAAGAACAAGAGATGCTGACAACCATCACCAAAGGTGAGTTAGCCCCTTCTACAGATTGGCAGTCATTTGAGGAGAAGATTTCTCCTGAAAAACTCGCCACAGTTTTGGGAAAAAACACGACAACAGCAGAAGATTTTTTAAGAACTGCTGTGATGGTTGCTTTGGCAGATGGAGTGTACTCTGCGACTGAAGCAGCAGTACTGCATCAGTTTCGTGATGCATTGGAACTGAAGGTAGAGGCGCTGGATGCTCTAGAAATTACCCTCTACGATGATGGGCAAGTAAGCCAGCCAACGGACTCTGCTCTAGACAGGGCCCAACAACCCGGACTCTCACCGCATCCCCATTCCGATGTGTTGCAACCCGTCCGGAAATGGTTAGACGGAATGGACGTTCAAGACCCAAGAGTCGCACGATTTATCTGCAAAATGATACCCTCTCAATGTCCGTTTGAGCGGGATGTCGTGCTATTTGGTCGCAAAGTCGTTCATATTCCGCCAATGTGCAAGCTCAATCCTCTGTATGAGCAGCTAGTAGGTTTACGCTTCCGGGCTTTATCCTACCTGGCGGATGAGTGCGACGAGGACGTTTCAGCTTATTGTTAAGTCAGTAGTCATTAGTCAGTAGTCATAAGTTAGTTGGAAAAACAACGAAGAATCACAACTGGTAACTAAGGGCTAAGGACTAAAGACTAGGGACTTAAGGACGAACTATGCAATTTATCGACCAAGCAGAAATTGAAGTAGAAGCCGGTAAAGGCGGCGATGGAATAGTCGCGTTTCGGCGAGAAAAGTATGTGCCGGCTGGGGGACCATCTGGCGGCAATGGGGGACGGGGTGGCGATGTCATTTTAGAGGCAGCCGAACACCTGCAAACGCTGCTAGATTTTAAGTATGCCCATCGTTTTAAAGCCGATGATGGCGGTCGAGGAGGCCCGAATAATCGGACGGGAGCAGATGGACGCGATCGCATTATTCAAGTTCCTCTCGGCACTGTCGCCTATGATATAGATACCGATGAAATGCTTGGCGATTTAGTGCAACGCGGGCAAACGCTGTGTGTGGCGAAAGGGGGCAAGGGAGGCTTGGGCAACAAGTACTTCTTGAGCAATCGCAATCGCGCACCAGAACACGCTTTGCCAGGACTTCCCGGAGAACAACGCCACTTACGCTTGGAGTTGAAACTACTTGCAGAAGTAGGTATCATTGGTCTGCCCAATGCCGGGAAGTCTACTTTAATTTCAGCGCTTTCCTCCGCACGACCGAAGATTGCCGACTATCCCTTCACGACACTTGTACCCAATTTAGGGGTGGTACGCAAGCCGACAGGAGATGGTACAGTTTTTGCTGATATTCCCGGACTGATTGAAGGAGCTCATCTGGGTACGGGTTTGGGTCACGATTTTTTGCGCCACATTGAACGGACTCGCTTGTTGCTGCATTTAGTTGATGCGACGGCTGATGACCCGATTGCTAACTATCATACGATTCAGCAGGAGTTACAGGCATATGGGCGAGGATTAGCCCAACGTCCTCAAATTCTGGCGTTGAATAAGATAGATGCGGTTGAACCCGAAAGGGCAGAGGCTTTAGCCACCGAACTGATGGAGTTGAGTCAGGTGCCTGTTTTCCAAATTTCAGCAGTGGCGAATATGGGATTGGATGCTTTGTTGCAAAAAGTTTGGCAGTCTCTCGACCAGTTAGCTTCGATGGAGTCGCCAAGTTTAGCGGAACTGGGGTTAGGGGGTTGATGAGATTTAGTAGGGGCACGGCAATATTAATATTTAGGCAAGGGTTGGAATGCTGCTGATGCCGTGCCCCTACAACAGACGGATTTGTTTTTGGACAACTTCTAAGCTCATGAAACTGCTGGTAAAAATACCAAAGCAGAGAGTCTTAACCGCAGATGAACGCAGATAAACGCAGATGAATAGGATGCTATCTGTCTTTTTATCTGTGTGCATCTGTGGTTTTATAAATTTGAATTTTAATCAGGAGTTTGTTTGTTACCTCGATTACTTAGATTGTTTCCCCATCGTTCTACATCTATCATTCCTCAGGTTACAGTAACACCCAATTGGTTGATAGCTTGGGGATATCTTGACAATCTTGGTGACAATATCATTTGGCAAGATGAGCAATTTGCCGTTGCTCACACTCAACCTGCACTCAGTCCTCAACAGCGCTTTGTCGTTGTTGGGGATATTTGGTTAAGTAACCGTTCTCAACTCTTACAGCGTTTAGGTATTGACCCTGTAACTAGTGATAACCAAATTGTCGCTCAGTTGTGGGAGCAATGCGGGGGAGAATCGCTCTGTCTCCTAGAAGGAATGTTTGCTTTAGCCATTTGGGATCGAGAGCGTCAGGAGTTGGGGTTAGTGCGCGATCGCACAGGTTGCCGTACCCTGTATTACACTACTAACGGTGCAACCCGTTGGATTGCTCCCCGCCTGCGAACCTTAGCACCTTACCGTTCCAATGAACTCAATTTAGTTGCACTGCGCGATTATCTTTGCTGTGCTTTTGTGCCTGGGGAACAAACCTTATGGCAGGATGTGCGAGAGTTGCGTCCGGGGACGTATTTGCGTCTACCCGATACAACCATGCAGGTGTATTGGGAACCCGTTGAAGAGATTCGCCATGCCGAACAACCGCTAGAATGGCATGGGAAGCAGTTGCGATCGCTCCTAGAAACCCTGATTCCAGACTACTTACCCAGTGGTGAACCTGTAGGTGTTTTCTTATCCGGCGGCATTGATTCGAGTTGTATCACCGCCTTAGCGGCCAAACTTCATCACCACCCCGTACACACCTACTCGATTCATTTTGGCTTAGACTATCCTCATGAACTTGAATTTGCCAATTTAGTCGCTCAACATTGCCAAACTCAGCACCACATTCTCGAAATTCCTCCCGATACCATCTGGGAACAACTTCCCCTCGCTCTGGCACAATTAGATGACCCTATTGGGGAAGGATTAACGGTTCCCAACTTGTTAATCGGCAAGTTGGCCCAAGCATCGGTCAACGTGGTACTCAATGGGGAAGGTGGCGACCCCTGCTTTGGGGGGCCAAAAAACCAGCCCATGCTATTAAATCAGTTATATCGTGTCGTATCCGCTCAAGAGCAAGAGGATGTAGTCTCTGCCTATTTGACCTCGTTTAAAAAATGTTTTATTGATTTACCACGCCTTTTAAAAGCTGAAGTCTGGGACACTGTTAAAGCGGAGCCTTCCGTATTTGCCACTGATTTAAGCCGCTCGGATATCACTTATTTAAACCGATTGATGCTCCTCAATATCAAATTAAAAGGGGCAGATTATATTCTCACTAAAGTGAATAACTTTACCCAAGCGGCTGGAATCCAAGGGCGTTCTCCCTTGTTCGATAGGCGGGTGGTAGAGTTAAGTTTGCAAATTTCGCCTGAATATAAACTATCTGGTGCCCAAGAAAAGGCAGTTTTAAAGCAAGCCGTAGCGGATTTATTACCGGAAGCGATTGTGAATCGACCCAAAAGCGGGATGATGATGCATATGCATCAGTGGTTTCGCACGATTTGGCAGAAGAGAGCCAAGCAGTTGTTATTAGCAAAAAATTCTGCGATCGCACCTTATCTCAATCAAACTTTAATTCGGGAATGGTTAGATTATCGGGGTCAGGTATGGCCCAGGTATGGCGTCTTGCTGTGGCTATTAGTCAGTTTAGAGCTTTGGTTGCAGGTCAATCAGAAGGAATGAGGAACCATTTTTCTATTCTTAAAATCATTTATTAAAACTCTATATTTTACTCTAAATAAATTATAAACAATTAATAAATTTTGCTCTATTTTATGGTTAGTATCACTTATTTAAAATACTATTTATTTAGATGCTACAAAAGTAATACACGTTATACATTTGTATGACAATTTGATGGCATTACAGGATAAAAGCAACAAACTATTAACTGCATCTCCCTTGCTTTGATTCAACTGTAATACGGGTTGAAGTCCAGGGTTATCTCTAAAGATTCGGAATTTGTAATTGACTTTTAGCTGGGGATTTAAACCTGCCTAAAAATAGGCGAGCTATAGAAATTTGCAACTGGAGACCTATCCTTAATTACGAATTACGAATTCACAAGTACAAATTAGAATTAGCACTAACATTGAAAAGTCATCATCGCCACTGTAAGTAATTTTGTGATTACAGCTTAATTCAGGCTAACTTTCTTCTGGCTATTGTCCAATTAGTTATAGGTGGATTATATAAATTGTGAATTTCTATAATTCGCCTTGATATCATCCCATCTCCTCAAGGGAAATGGGGTTTCTTGATGAATTCTCTCGTTGTAGGTAACTTTAATGTTGATGAAAGTTTTCGGAAAATATCAAGAGCAGCTCAAGTTACAGCATCAACTCCTGTTCCTGTTGCTGATTAGCAGTATTGTCCCCGTCTCCATCGTTGGGTGGTATAGTATTTTTTCGTCTACCACTGCCTTATCCACTTCCGCTGAAAGCAAGATGGAGCTGAAGGTAGCGGATGAAGCGGAAAATATTCGTGGTGTTTTAGAAGGGATTAATAAAGATGTGTTGTTCTTGAGCAAAACTCCCCCAGTTCAAGGCATCATCGGAGCGAAAGGCAGTCAAGCATCAGGACAAAATAATTCATCTTATGATGCCTCAGTTGAGCAGCTACAAACCACTTTTGCTGCCCTGATGGAAGCCAAGCCTTATTATATGCAACTCCGGTATCTGGACGAAAAAGGCCAGGAGTTGGTGCGGGTGGATTCAGATGGCGCTAATGTCAAAATTATCCCCGAAGATAAACTGCAAAATAAGGGAGATCGTCCTTACTTTACTGAGTCAATCAAGCTGTCGGCTGGTAGTATCTATACCTCACCCGTTGAACTAAATCAGGAACGGGGTCAAATCGAACGCCCCTTTAAGCCAACAATTCGCTATGCTACACCGATTGTGGATGCAACGGGTCAAAAAAGAGGTATTGTTATTGCCAATGTGTTTGCCAAGCAATTTATAAAAGTTGTTAAAGAGGCAAAGGTATCCAAGGGAGAACAAGTGCTGCTTGTCAATCAAGATGGCTACTATATTTCCCACCCAAATCCTAATAAAGAGTGGGGATTTGAGTTCAAAAACAATGAAAAATTGGCAACGGATTTTCCGGCAAATATTGCTAAAGAAATTCTCAGTGATAATCAAGGAGTGATTCGTCAAGGAACGGACAACCTAATTAGCTACCACCGGGTGACTCTCGATCCAGAGAAACGGTTATTTTTAGTGGCAATCAATAAAGTGCCCAAGAATACGGTTTTTGCCTCGGTCAACTCGTTTAAACTGGTCGCCGGCATCATTATATTAATTGCTTTGGCTACAGTGCTGCCTTTAGGAATTGTTAGGTCCCGTCAACTGGTGAATTTGATTAAGCAACTGATTCATGGCATCTCTACCTCTAGCCAACAAATTTTCTCGACTTTAGAAGAGCAAGAACGGGTAGCGAGTCAGCAAGCCACTTCGGTGAATGAAACAACCACCACGATGGATGAGCTTGAAGCTTCTTGCCGACAGTCGGCGGAGCAAGCCAAAGCCGCCGTTAATGCGGCACAGCAGGCTCTCGTACTAGCGCAGGGAGGTACCCATGCGGTAGGGGAAACCTTGGAAGGGATGTTTATCTTAGAAAAGAAAGTAGGAGCGATCGCAGAACAAATTTTGCACCTGAGTGAGCAAGCTAGTCAAATTGGCAGCATTTCTCAACTCGTTTCTAACTTGGCCAACCAAACTAATATGCTGGCGCTTAATTCCTCGGTTGAAGCGATTCGGGCGGGAGAACATGGGAAAGGCTTTGCCGTAGTGGCTAACGAGATTCGCAAATTAGCCGACCAAAGTCAACGCTCTGCCGATAAAATTAACCTCCTGGTTTCTGAAATCCAAAGTGCGATTAATTCCACCGTAATGGTGACAGAAGAAGGCACGAAGACGGTAACAACAGGGGTACAAGTCGCGCAAAAAACCGACCAAGCTTTCACCGGTGTCGTAGATGCTGTGAATAAAGTGGTGCTGAACAATCAACAAATCTCACTGAACCTCAAGCAGCAAGTTGATGGGATTCAACAAGTGGTTCAAGCGATGGAAACCCTAAATAAGGGAGCAAAAGAAACTGCTGTGGGTATTAGTCAAACCAAGGTAGGGACTCAGCAACTGAATGAAACAGCGCTAGTTCTCAAGCACAAGGTTTAGCTCCAAGGCAGAAGAAAGCAGAAGGCAGAAGGTTTATTACTGGTACGTGGTCGTTTGGGCTGTTAAAGAAAGTCCTAACCTTGACGGCGACAGCGATATGACTGCAATCGGGGGGGCTGGGGTGCTGGGTGCCTATGACGGGGAATTGCTACTTGGTTTGACTAGTGATGAATCATGATGATCGAAGATGAAGAACTCCGGAATCTGTACAAAATTTCTAGCGCAGAACGCTTGCAGAAACTGGAAGCAGGTTTGCTGCACCTACAAGAGTATCCGGATGATGAAACAACCTTAGAACAGTTGCGGCGGGAAGTCCAAAGCCTCAAAGGTGACTCTAGAAGTGTAGGGGTAGAGCAGGTGGAAATCCTCGCTCATACTCTTGAAGAGATTCTCTTGAGCCTTAAAGGGAAACAATCCGCTTTAACCCAACAGGTAAGCGCAAGCCTCTTTCAAGGATTAGAGGCGATAGGGTTGTTGGTACAAGAAGCCATCACTAATCAACCGAGTGGGGTAGAGATTGCTGGCATCCTTGATCAATGGATGGAGGCCGTTTGGCAGCCGCAAGTATTACCCGAAGAGGTGTCTCTGGACAATGGCAAGGCTGCTGTTGCTGATTCCTTTTTGGGACAAGATGAAGAACTGCGAAATCTGTATAGAATTTCTAGTGCAGAACGCTTGCAGAAGCTGGAGGAGGGTTGGCTGCACTTACAAGAGCATCCCCATGATGAAGCGATATTGGAACCGTTGCTGCGGGAAGCTCATAGCCTCAAAGGTGACTCCAGAAGTGTGGGTGTGGAAACGGTAGAAACTCTCGCACAGGGGGTTAAGGAGATTCTTTTAAGCATCAAACGCCAACAACTGGAATTCACCCCAAGTTTAAGCGATCGCTTTTCTCAAGGATTAGAGGCGATGGGCTTTTTGGTAGAAGAAGCTGTAACCGGTCAACCCAGTGGGGTGGATACGGCTAAGATATTCGACTTCTTGATGGAAGCGGTGGTACAGCCTCAAGCGTTACCACCAGATGCCGATGCAGAAAATGGCAAGGATGTAGTCGCTGCACCTAGCTTTATCGAAGATGAAGAACTGCGGGCGGTTTATCAAATTACCAGCGAAGAACGCTTGCAGAAACTGGCAGCCGGTTTTTTGGAACTCAAACAGCAGCCCTCAAACGAAACCCTCTTAGAACGGTTACGGCGGGAAATCCACAGCCTCAAAGGCGATTCGAGAATTGTCGGTGTGGAAACAGTGGAAGCGCTTGCTCATGGGGTAGAAGAAATTGTGATTCACCTCAAAGGGAAAAAGCTAACGCTTACCCCATCGGTGAGTGAAAGCCTGTTTCAAGGATTAGAGCGAATCGGGTGCTTAGTACAAGAAGCTGTAACCGGTCAACCCAGTGGGGTGGATACGGTTGAGGTTCTCGATTCCTTAATGGCAGCGATTTGGCAACCCCAAGAAATCCAGCAAGAAACGGCGATAGAAAAGGGTAAAACGCTGGCTACATCCAGTGTGATTGAAGACGAAGATCTTCGAGAAATTTATAAA
Organism: uncultured bacterium; assembly: GCA_966675205.1. Taxonomy (GTDB): domain Bacteria; phylum Cyanobacteriota; class Cyanobacteriia; order Cyanobacteriales; family Coleofasciculaceae; genus JBFLZA01. Next base: position 2,974 of record CBKWLJ010000175.1, on the reverse strand, counting down.
GTTGCCAGTGAAGAACGGTTGCAGAAACTAGAGGCGGGGTTGCTGCATTTAGAAAAGCAGCCCCAGGATGAAGCAACGTTAGAACAGTTGCTGCGGGAAGCTCACAGTCTGAAAGGGGATTCTAGGAGTGTAGGACTCGAAACGGTAGAAACCCTTACCCATGCTGTTGAAGAGATTCTTTCGAGCATCCAGCACAAACAGACTCTTTTAACTCAAACTATAAGCGATCGCCTTTATCAAGGATTAGATGCGATCGGTCTTTTGGTCAAGGAAGGCATCACCGGTCAACCGAGTGGAGTGGATGCAGCGTCTGTTCTTGAGCAATTGATTCAGTCCATTCCTGCACCTACTGTTCAGGAGTCCTTACCTGTCCCGACTGCCCAAATTCCTGTAATACAACCTCAAGAGCTACCCTCTGTTGGTGAACCTTACCAAATCGATACCATTCGTGTTCCCACTCGCGAACTTGATGCCTTAATGACACAAGCCGAGGAACTCACCGTTACCAAAATTGCGATCGCGCACGCAGTGGCGGAAATTGAGGAAATGGCAAACCTCTGGGACGATTGGAAGTCCTTTTTTAGCCAAAGGCAATACCGAGACTCCTCATCACGGACGAATCCCTATCAAGAGCGTTTAGAAAAAATCATCAACTCCCTGAGAACCTCCACTCAGGAATACAGTTCCAAACTCGACTTCATTACTGGGGAATTAAGAGACAAAATTCGTACCCTCCGGCTTCTCCCTTTATCCACTGTATTTCAGTTGTTTCCCCGCATGGTTAGGGATATCGCCAGACAACAATCCAAACAAGTGGAATTAATCATCGAAGGAGGAGAAACCACGGCGGATAAACGTATCCTTGAGGAACTGAAAGATTCTTTGATGCACATGGTGCGTAATGCGATCGATCATGGCATTGAAACTCCTGAGGAGCGAGAAGCACTCGGCAAACCTCCTACCGCCACCATTTGGCTTCGGGGTTATCCCAGTGGGAACAACATCGTGATTGAAGTAGCCGATGATGGGCGAGGCATTGATATCGAAAAGATTAAGCAAACGGCTATCAAGCGTGGACTTTATGCCAGAGAAGAACTCCAGGCGATGACGCCCAGCCAGATTTACGACCTGATCTTCGCTCCTGGCTTCTCCACCCGAACCTTTATTACAGAAATTTCGGGCCGGGGTATTGGCTTAGATGTAGTACGCACCAACGTCGAACGACTCAAAGGCACGATTCAAATTGACTCAACCCTTGGTCAAGGAAGCACATTCCGTCTCCAATTCAGCACAGCCTTAACAACCGTTAATGCCATGCTCGTAGAGGTTCACGGGATTGTTCATGCTCTACCTGTAGAGTCTGTGCAGACAACGTTATTAATTTCCCCGGAACAGGTGGTTACGACTCAAGGTCGAGAAACCATTACTGTTAATAATCAGACGATTTCTGTTGCCAATTTAGCCGATGTGTTGGAACTCTCCAACTCCCTGATTTATGCCTCTACTGCTAAAGCCGGGTCACGAGAGGACGATTTGCGATCGTGTATTTTGCTTCAGGAAGGAGAAGAACAGGTCGGATTTTTTGTCGATCGCCTTTTGGATACTCAAGAAGTTGTCATTAAACCGAAAACTCCAATATTAAAGCGAGTCCGGAATGTTACTGGGGCAACAATTCTCCCGACTGGAGAAGTGTGCATGATTCTAAATCCCCCAGATTTAATTCGATCAGTGCAACAGCAAACGACTTCTGTAGCCTCAATCAAACCCAAAACAAAACTTCGCCGCCAATCCGTCATTCTCCTAGTAGAAGACTCCCTCCCCGTTCGTACCCAAGAACAACGGCTCTTGGAAAAAGCTGGGTATGAAGTGGTAATAGCGGTGGATGGATTAGATGGTTATAACAAGCTCCAAACCCGTCATTTTGATGCGGTAATTTCTGACGTAGAAATGCCCAATTTAGATGGATTTTCTCTCACCGCAAAAATTCGCAAACATCCAGAATATAAGGACTTACCCATTATTTTGGTCACGACCCTTGCTGGGGATGAAGACAAGAAACGAGGTGCCCAAGCAGGAGCGAGTGCTTACGTCATCAAAGGCAAGTTCAATCAAGATGTTCTCTTAGAAATCTTGGGAAGGCTTGTTTAATTTCCTTTGTCCTTTGTTCTTTGTTACCTCTCATGGCTAATGACCAAGCCCAATGCTGAATACAAGCCCCTGATTTGAGTCATGGAGAGAAAGAAAAATTTTCCTTGTTTCAATTTTCTGGATTTATCGGTGGGGGCAATCCAAAATCCAAAACCCAAAATCCTTGCATCCAAAATCGAATGACCATTCGCGTTCTATTAGTAGAAGACTCTCCCATTTCCCTAGTCATTTTGAGAAGAATTCTGACCTCATCGCCACAAATAAAAATAGTAGGAGAAGCTCACACTGGTTTAGAAGCATTGGACCTGATTCCTAAAGTTCAGCCGGATGTTATTTGCACCGACCTCCATATGCCGGAAATGGATGGACTAGAACTGACAACCGAAGTGATGGCGCTCTATCCTCGACCCATTCTAGTTGTAAGTAACTCCGTACAGGAAGAGGATACTCATCATGTTTTTCGGCTTTTAGAGGCAGGGGCAGTTGATATTTTTCCTAAGCCTCGTGCTGGATTGACACAAAATGATCAGTTAATCAACCAGGAGTTGATTAATAGAGTTCACGTCCTATCGGGTGTCAGGGTACTGACAAAAAAGCGCAAGCTTTCCCCCTCAACGAAAAGCCAAGAAAAAAGGAATATTCCTACTTTTGTTTCTCCGCTTCATTTTAAGCCCAAAATAGTAGTTATTGGTGCTTCTACAGGAGGACCTCAAGCCTTAAGTGAACTGTTGGCTCACCTTCCCTCCGATTTCCCTGTACCCGTGGTTTGTATCCAACACATTTGTCTGGGTTTTTTGCAGGGATTTATTGATTGGTTATCTAGCTG
>CBKWLJ010000174.1:0-17077 GCA_966675205.1 uncultured bacterium | reverse complement strand
AGGGTGTTAACATCGACTTGAATCGATGGCCCCATCGTGGATGATACATAAATAGTGCGCCAATAGCGACCCTTCGCTCCTGAAGGACGGTTACGATCAATCGTTTCCTGCAAGGCTTTGAGGTTCACGAGCAGATCTTCAGGGGAAAAAGACGCCTTACCAAACATAACATGAACGATGCCAGTTCGGTCAGCCCGAAATTCTAGTTTACCAGCTTTGAATTCTTGGATCGCCTGAGCAATGTCGAAAGTGACCGTTCCACCTTTAGGAGAGGGCATTAAACCCCTCGGTCCCAAAAGACGACCTAACTTTGCCACCTGAGGCATCACGTCCGGAGTCGCAATCAGGATATCAAAATCCATCATCCCTTTCTGGATTTCGTCAATCAACTCCTCAGAGCCAACGATGTCAGCACCTCCAGAACTGGCTTCTGTTACTTTTTCCCCTCTAGCAATGACTGCTACCCGCACAGTTTGACCTGTTCCCTTGGGGAGTACCACTGTTGTCCGCAGTTGCTGGTCGGTGTATTTCGGGTCAATTCCCAAGCGGATATGCGCTTCCGCTGATTCCGGGAACTTCGCCGTAGCTGTGTCTTTTAAAAGTTGGAGCGCCTCTAACGGTTCATAAGGTCGGTCTTCAACCTTTTTGAGCAGTTCCTGCATTCGGCGCGATATCTTTTTTGCCATTTCTCATCTCCTGGGGTCACTCACGAAGCTTTAAGCTTCTCCCCCTAATCAGGTTTACAGCAGTTTCAAGGTATTGTTTGGATTCAGTAGCCTAATCCACAACCGTCACACCCATATTGCGGGCAGTGCCTTCCACAATTTTCATTGCTGCCTCAATATCATTCGCATTGAGGTCAGGCATTTTCGTTTGGGCAATTTCTTGGAGTTGGGCACGAGTAATTTTACCAACTTTTTGCTTGTTGGGTTGACTCGCTCCTTTCGGAATTCCTGCTGCCTTCTGAATCAGTACGGATGCGGGTGGGGTTTTGAGAATAAACGTAAAGCTACGGTCTTCAAAAACCGAAATCTCTACGGGCACGACCATTCCCACTTGATCGGCTGTCTTGGCGTTGTATTCTTTACAGAACGCCATAATATTCACCCCATGCTGACCCAATGCCGGACCAACCGGTGGGGCGGGGTTGGCTTTCCCTGCTGGGAGAGCCAACTTAATCATTGCAACGACTTTTTTGGCCATTTCTAGCTAGTTTTTTGAACCTGATTGAATTCCAATTCCACAGGCGTGTCCCGTCCGAAAATCGACAGTAACGCCTTTAGTTTGCTCCTTTCGGGGCTAACTTCAATGACCTCGCCTTCAAAGTCTTTAAACGGGCCTGAAAGCACAATGATTTTATCTCCGGCTGCCATATCAATTTTGACAATCGGCTCTTGCTCTTGGGCTTGCTTGAAGATCCGTTCGACTTCTCCCGGACTGAGTGGCACGGGTTTCACATGCCCCCGCCCCCGTCCATAGCGACGTTTTTGTTCTGCCCCGACAAAGTTAATCACATTTGGTGTATTTTTGACAACCTGCCAGGTGTCGTCATCCATCACCATTTGCACTAACACATAGCCAGGGAAGACTTTTTCTTCCGAGTGTTGCCGCGAACCATCCTTACGAATTTTTACGGTTGGGGTCTGCGGAATCTGCACTCTTATAATCCGGTCAGCCACATCTAGCGTTTGAATGCGCTGCTCCAGGTTGGTCTTGACTCGCTTTTCACAGCCAGAGGCCACCTGTACCGCATACCATCGGGCAGATTGTGTTTGTTCTGGTTGTTGGTTTGAATCGTCGTATGATTCGTCTTGTGCAAAACTCATCAAAACACCTGATTTGATACCCATACGAAGAAGCCATCCACCAAATAAATTAAGGTGGCGCTTAGGATTACCATCAGTAGCACTGCTGCTGATTCGCTAATTAACTGCTGTCGGCTAGGCCAAACGACTTTACCGAGTTCTTCTTTTGTTTCTTGGAAAAACTTGGTCGCGTTCAACCCAGATGAGGCCGTTTCTTGAGTCTCTGGTTCAGTTTTGGTTTTTTTTGCCACAACCTTAGATCTCCCCGTGTATCAATATGGATGCTCTTGATGCAAGGATTTTTCTGCCCAAAAGCCAGAATTTCATTGGGGAGTAGGGCTTGTACCCGGAGAAAACCAATCTCCAACCCCTCACTTCCCATCCCTGGCTTATCGCAGCTCGTGAGAAGTGTACCGATGGAATATTTGGCAACCACTCACACAACAAGTCTACCCGAATTTTTTTACTTTCACTCTTCGAGACCCTAGAAGAGCTATTCCTTCGGGCAGTGAGAAATCTTTTATTCCTGACAACATTGTATCAATTAATAGCGCGCCCTGGAGGACTTGAACCCCCGACATCAGGTTTTGGAGACCTGCGTTCTACCAACTGAACTAAGAGCGCACAGAGTGATTGGGTAGAAAATCTCAGCCCATCACTTTCACTTTAGTAATTGTAGCGCATTTAGGGTGTCAAGATAAAGACATTGCCGGATCAATTTAAATTAAATCTCCCGATCAAAGCGCTGTTTGATGCGAGTGGCCTTACCAACGCGATCGCGTAAATAGAACAACTTCGCCCGACGCACCTTACCTCGACGGATAATTTTAACGCTCTCAATGCGAGGGGAGTGAACCAAAAATACCCGTTCCACCCCAACGCCTTGGAAGACACGCCGTACTGTAATCGTTTCATTGATGCCGCTGTTGCGCTTGGCAATTACGGTGCCTTCGTAAGGCTGTACCCGTTCCTTACCGCCTTCTTGAATGCGTACACCAACCCGAATCGTATCGCCGACATGAATGATAGGCAGATTGGATTTAAGCTGTTCCGCTTCGATGGAGCGAATAATCTCTTGAGCTTTCATATTTTTTAATAAAAATCACAGCCTATCATCATAACGCGATCGCTATCTTGGCGTCTAGAGATTTGCTCTAATTTGAAAAGAGGAGTCAGGGGTCAGGGGTCAGAATTCAGGAGTCAGAATTCAGGAGTCAAAATTCAGGAGAGGGAATTTTTCATTTTTTCGTTGTGAGCTTGAACACATGGGCGTCTAACTTGAAAATAGTTGGGGATGCTGGGGAAGCTGAGGGAGTTGGGGGAGAGAAATTTTCATTTCTTTGACCTTGTCCCTTAGCCTCCCTTCCCTTTTGCCTTCCTTGGCTAGAACGTGAATGTTGTTCGGAGTGTGCCGATGACGATATCGTCATTAGCCTTGTTGTGACCCGGTGCGGTTAACCAGATGATGCCAGGAGTAATGAGAATATTGTCGGTCAGTCTGAATTTATAGAAGCCTTCAATATGCAAGCCTGTATCGGGGTCTCTTCTACGCCCATTACTACCAGCCAGCAATGGCCCAACAGTTGCGTCGCTTCCCGTCAACTTAGGTTCCATACCCACAATAAAACCCAGCGTACTGCCTTTTTTACCAACATCATTGATGGCAAGGGTTGCGGCATATTGCCAAATATCAGCATTACCTCGCCCAATAACAGTGGCATTCGTGTAACTTGCCCAACCACTCAGGACAAGTTGAGGAGAGAAGGCAAAGGATGCTTCGAGTCCGTAGGAGTTGCCGACAACAGGATTGCTGCTAAATTGACCCGGAATTCCTGTAGGAATCCGTGACTGCACCTGAGATGCGATACTCCCCGTACCATGACCAAGGCTGACCCGGTTGTAGTTATGAACGTATGTTGCAGATAGGTTAAAAGCGTTGCTAGGCTGAAATGTTACCTGAGCAAGGGCGCTGTAGTTGCCATCAAACAGGCCAGCCTTTTCGCTAGGGTCGTTCCCCCTATCGGTTAAGTAACCTAAGTCAAAGCGCACGGGATTTTTGGCACCAATTGACACTCCAACTCCCTGGCTCTGGCCCCCCATACGATAGATAGGGCTGTAGCGACCAAAACGGGATAGGGCACCCGTACCGCTTGGCTCGAACCCAGGGTTAGAAAGATTGGCAAAATCGTCGAACTTGCCTTGATTGGCAAACAGATAAACTTGGGCTACATCGCCAACTGGGAAACGATAGAACAATTTATCCAGCACGATGTCGTTGTCATTATCTTCTTGGAAACCAAATCGACCTTCGCGGGTGATGTTGGTTCCAGCAACAGCGGGAGAAAAACTTCTCAAGGGGCCGAATTCAGTGACATTACCAGCTTGAAGGCGAGTTCGCAACAGGTCTTTCCCCGTAAAGCTGGTATTAAAGTTAAGTTGTGCCCGACTTTGAAATACTGTTTCATTTCGCGCATAATCGTTGCCTGCGGCATCTTGGCCACCAAAGAGATCACTAACAGCGAAAACAGCTTCTCCTCGTAACTTAGTTGTTGTGGAGAACTGATGGTTTTCCAAGAATGCTACTCGACCTTCGAGTTGATCAACCCTTGTTCCCAACGTCGTCAGTTCTGTCCTGAATTCAGCAACAAGTCGCTGAAGTGTTTCTAAATCTTGCTTGGTGACAAAGCTTTCAGTACTCGATTGAATCACCCGCTCAATTTGCTGCAAGCAAGCATTCAATCCTGCCGCAAATTCATAGCGGGTCATTGCCCGGTTCCCCCGGAAGGTACCATCAGGATAACCGGCAATACAACCATAGCGTTCTACCAAAGAGCGCAGCGCTTCATATGCCCAGTCGGTTGGTCGAACATCGCTGAGTTGGGAGACGTTGGTCACTTGGTCGAGAGTGCCAGCACTATTGTTATATTGCTGAATTTGCTGCAACACTTCTGAGGGAGTACGGTCTGCGGCAGATACCTGTTGACTCAGGAGATTATCGGTGCGATTCAACTGGGTGCTGGTATCTGAAGGGGCCAGTTGAGCAACAGAAGGTTGAAGTGCTTCAGTCTGAGACAGTTCAGCTTTAGCTTCAAGAGTGCTTTCAGTTGGAGTAGTAGCTTGACTGGTACTGATAGCTACTGTTGATTCACTAGGGTTTTGGGTAGATCTGCTGGCAGTAATGGGAGTTGGAGATAGCTGATTGTCTGTTGCGGCGTTAAGTTTTACAGAAGTCCTGAATTCACTAAGGTTAGCAGAATGGGTTGGGGTCGGCACAACTTGTGCGATCGCATTTTGGGTCGCTTGAGCACTATTTACAGCCCCCAAAATAGCCCCCAAGAAAATGGGAGACACTTTGAGACAAGTCCAGAGCAGTTTTGACATTGCTTCCTTCTCACACCTAACTTGATTCGTTTGAAGTAGCGCTCCCGATTGGATCGAATAGAGTCGTCAAGAATTCCAAAATTTAGGGGAATAACTACCTTTACCGCAGCCAAGTAAGATTTCAGGACTTTCTCCCACTCTTTGTGTTGCTTCATATAGCGGTTCTCGATTGAGTGGAGTACATCAAAATTCTGCCTTAAAAGCATCAGCCCTGTACCTCATCCCAATGAAAACCGATATATTGCCCATGTTTTGGATAAATTTTGAAAGCTAAGGATTTTGCCCAACAAAAAATCTCACCTAATAAAAAGCTCTATCCTTCAGGAAGTTTCGCTTGAGGGACTAGTACTCGCTTACTGCGCTGTTCCCTGTTTCCTAAAGAATAGAGATCGGTTGAGTTATTTTGCTGACTACCAGCTAGTGAAATGTTCAGCGATACCCATGAAGAGCAATGCTTTCAAGAAACTGCAAGCACTTTTCCTCATTGGGTTAATCAAAATTGTAATTAGAAAGTAAAGGTGGTTCGGATAGTCCCTACATAGATGTTGTCATTAGCATCATTGTGTTCTGGGTTGAACAACACCAATACACCGGGAGTGATCGAGATATTGTTATTCAACTTAAAGCGGTAGAAGGCTTCTAAGTGATATGAGGTATCGAGATCACGACGATTTGCTACATCATTGCCACGAGCACGGGGCGGCATCCCAAATACGACACCGAGCGTACTCCCTTTGGGCCCAAAGTCGGACAGCGCGGCGTTGACAGCCCAGTTCCAAGCCTCTGCGTCAGAGCCTTCTAAGGCACCGGCTTCAGCTTCTGCATCTTGATAACCGACCCAACCCCCAACTGAAAGCGGGCCGAATCTGAGATTTCCTTGTACACCATAGGAATCAGTAGAGGTAGCAACCTCATTACCGAAGGGGCGACGAGCGAATTCGCTGCCTGTAGACCCTGTAACGTTAACACTGCCACCCCGATAGTATGAATGGACGTAGGTCAAACCCAACTTGGCGAAATCACCAGCCCCCAAAGTTAACTGAGCCATGGCAGAGTAATTTCCATCAAAAAGCCCGTTTTTCTCAGCAGGATTTTCGCCATCATTGGCAAAATAACCGACCGATAAAGCTAAGGCATCGCTAAAGTTGTAAGTTGCTGCTGCTCCAGCACCTTGACCCACTCGGTAAATCGGATTAAAACGTCCGAAGCGTGTGATAGATCCACTGCCACTACTTTCAAATAAGGGGTTGACTACATTGATTACCGTGTCAGTGAACTCACCCCTAGTAGCGTCAACTTGGACGACGAGATTCTTGCTTAAAAAGAAGCGGTACCACAACTCACTAATCTCAACGTCACTGTTGTTGTTGCCGTCATAGGACAAGCGAGTCATGTTCGTGCCGGTAACTGCTGTATCAAATGGAGTGATATTTGCAGCTTCCAAACGAGTCCTTAGGCGGTCTCTCCCGGTGAAACTTGTTTCAAAGTTCAGACGCGTCCGGTAGCCTAAGATCGTATTGACATCTAAGTCCTCATCGGTTTGGGCTTGACCCGATCGCACAGCTCGATCTTCACCAAAAGCATCGGCTAGACCAAAGATAACTTCTCCACTGAGCTTGGTGGTTGTAGAGAACTGATGATCTTCTAAGAAGGCAACTCTGCCTTCCAATGTATCAACTCTTGTGCCCAAGGCAGTGAGTTCTGCTCTAAACTCATCTACTAGTCGCTGTAGCGTTTCTAAATCTTGCCGGGTGACGAACTCACCTGTATTCGTGGCAATCAAACGCTCAATTTGCTGTAAACAAGCATTCAATCCTGCGGCAAATTCATATCGGCTCATTGCTCGGTTGCCCCGGTAGGTTCCATCGGGATAACCTGCAATACAACCATAGCGTTCTACTAAAGAGCGCAGCGCTTCATATGCCCAGTCGGTTGGTCGGACATCACTGAGTTGGGTGACATTAGTGACTTGGTCGAGAGTGTTGACCTCAGTACCACTGTCGTCTTGTTGGTATTGGTCGATCTGCTGCAACACCTCGTTGGAGGTTGAGGTGCTGTTGTCTGCGGCAGGCACTTGTTGAGCCAGGATGTTGTCGGCGCTGTCCTCTTGGACACTGCCTTCTGAAGCTGTCAATTGGGAAACCTGTGTTTCCAGAACCGGATTTTGGGGTACAGCCGTTGAGGCTGCAATGGATTTTTCTGAAGAAACTGCTGCTGAGCTAGTGGCGCTGGCTACTGATTCCTCATCTGTAGAACTGCTAGCAACAACTTGATCTTGAGGCTGAGCTGTTGCAGGGACAGAAGCAACTTCGATAGAATTCGCTACTGTCTGATCAGGAGTGCTCTTTTGAGCATAGGCGCTACTAGCAAAAAGTAAAGAAGCTCCTAATAGAGCTGGACTGAGCTTTAACGCTTTCCAGAAAAGGGTTGACATCCTGGTAAATCCTCACACCTAATAGACGATAAAAACGAGAAACTTGGACTAATCAATCACTGGGTTTTCGTTTTTCTTAGATACTACCGCACCACTCCTAACTTCTATCACCTTTTTGGCTTAAAGCTGCTATTTTAAAAAAATATTTTTGATTATCAAAACTCATAGCATAAATTATTCATCATGAATGAATTTGATTGATTAAATGTTTCTATGCTGATATAACAAAAACTGTATATTAGTTTTTTCGTTAAAGTTCAGCTATTTTCAAAGGGTAGTAATTGCCTTAAAGTCTGAGCGATGAATCGCAACTACAGCAGGCTTGGGTGGGGCGTTACCAGTTTGATCGGGCCAATTAGAACCAATAGGAACTCGACGCTTTTGCATTAATTCTTGCCCATCTGGAGTCCGTAAAGAAATCAGACGGTCTTCATAACTTTTATCACCTTCGATGCGAATGCCGTGAATTTCTCCTGGGTGTTGGATAGCTAGAAATAGCGTTTGTTCATCAGCAGTAAAGAAGGGACCAGTCGCCTCGCACTCCATAGGGCCGTAGCCAAATAGATAGGCATTACCAGCATTATCACCAGAGGTGGGAATAAACCAGATGGCGTTGTTGCCAAATATACCGCGTAAATTTGACAGATCGATCGCTTTTCCTTCCTGATCAAGACGACCTTGAGGCACAGCTTTGTTGAGTTTATCTGATGACATATCTGTGACCATCCAGACATTCCCACTTTTGTCAATTAAGAGGTTGTCAGGATTGGCAAAACCGGCTCCCCCATCGGCAGGTTCACCTCCTAAAGCCAGCATTTTCCACTCGAAGGTCATTGCTTCTGGCTGGTTGCCCTTTTCGATCAGGTGCATAATCCAGCCATATTCATAGGGCGTTTCTCCTTTCGGGCCTTTGAAAATCCGGTTGTCGGGCCCCCCTTCCCCGCCTGGAGCCCCAGAGGTAAAGGTAATGTAGAGTGAACCATCAGGGGCAATCTCTGTGTCTTCGGGACGAGCAGTAGCTGTTGCCCCGGCAGCATTGGCAGCAAAGTGGGCATCGATGAGGATTGCTCCTTGTTTCTCTTGGGCATTCCCTGTGTAGAGGTCGCCCAAAATCTTGTACTGCTGTTTGAAGCGCGTTATGTCCTCATCTTTCTCGACTGAGAAAATCCCACCTTCAGGACGCTTGGGCAAGGAAATCATACCCCCCGCGATCACGCTGGGTAAATCTGGATTCACTGGAGTGCTAGCTTGTAAGGGAATCCAACTGCCCGTACCATCAGGATTGAACTTTGCAGCATAGAGCATCCCTTGTTCCAGAAGCTGAGAATTCGCTTTATCTTTGAGGTCGCGGACAATGCCTTTGCTCACGAATTTGTACAAGTGTCCACCTCGGCGATCGCATCCTGAGTAAAATACGAGTGGTTTCCCTACTTGTGCACGTATCCCTACTGCTTCGTGACGGTAGCGTCCCAGCCAAGTGTGCTTAGTGCCGTAGTCATTGGGATTAGCAGGATCGATTTCCACCATCCAGCCATATTTGTTACCCGCTAGTCCAAATACATTCCCTAACCCCCCGATTTCTGCGTCATCTGTGTAAAAGTGTTTTGTGCTGGGATCGAAGGAACTGCCATCGGCATTTACTAGTTCTGAAACGTAGGTTTGAAAGTTTTCTTCACCACTAAAGACAGTGCCCCAAGGGGTGGTACCACCGGCACAATTACTAAAGGTACCGATAATGCGATCGCTTAATTGATCGGTATAACCCTGAACCTTTTGCTTGCGGAATACTGCCACCGCAGGCCCAGTCGTCTTGAGGTAACGCCCATCTTCTAAACCGGAAATCCCTGTAACACGGCGGTCTGCCTTAGAATTGGTTCGCACCCACTTCCCATCTGTATCGCGGCGAATTGAGATCACAGACAATCCCAAGTCAATCAATGCGGCTTGGGAAATTTCCCGAATTGCACCTTTGATTGCATCATTATCGGGTAAAGCAAAAGCATTCAGTCCTTCTGGGTCCACCGCTTTGACAGCCGCTGCTACTTGCTCGAACGGCAAAGACTTCCCCATAACCTGCTGGTAAGTCTGTATCCAGGGCTTGGCGCTAATATATTCATGGTTTACGGTTAGGAATCCTTCTCCTTCACCCGTTTGTACAAAAGACAAATAATCATTGTTGTAACCAAAGCGAGAATCACCGACTGGATCACCCCAAGCCACTACTACGTCATAAGTGAAATTCTCTGGTAATACCAGATCATCTTTAATTTCGTAATAGTTATAATTCTCTGACAATTGTTTGGTCAGGTTGACCCCATCCGTGGGCAGAGGAAGAGGTCCCTGAATCGGTTCAAAGCTAAGTGTATTCCCTGCTAGACGCTCTGTTGAATCTGATGGCGTAAAGGGCATCGAAAATTTCTTGCCAGCGGTTAGCAGAGAACCGAGCGCCACAGTACCAGCACTAGCTCCCAGGAACAATAAGAAGTTACGACGTTTGAGAGCCATGTTTAGAGTTGCTTACTCACTCAACAGCAGCAGTGTTTAGTAGAAAAACACTAGAAGTTTGGCTTTGATATTAGAGCTAACAGATGAGGAACAGGTAAATTTTGGGTAATCTTGAGGTTAAGTTGGCAGATTAAACAAAATTATGAGTTGTGAACTATAAATCAAAATTATGAATTGTGAATTATAAATTATGAATAATGCCTCAATCCCAGACTGGGTTAGTTCACCTCCAAAACTGACATTGCCTGAGTTGAGCAGCACTAAGCTGAATTCTCCCACAATGTCTATACCAATCTCATCACTTGTGAAACCTGACCCACTTATAATTCAACATTCATAATTCCTAATTTCCTTTAGCGGTGACCTGTGACAATGTAGGTCACTCGTTGACCAATGTTTGTCGCGTGATCAGCCATACGTTCCAAGTGCCGAATGACTAAACCTAGCAAGAGAATAGGCTCAACGACACCTTTAACATCGCGCTGGAACGCTAGGGTTTGGTAGACCTGCTCGTATGCTTGATCAACCTTGTCATCGAGAGTTTTGACGGCTTGACCGGCGTTAGCGTCTAAATCAGCCAAAGCCACCAAACTCACTGCTAGCATGGCCTGAGCGTGGTGAGACATCACCTCAATTTCAGGTAAGCAAGCATGAGGGGGATAAGGCAAGAGTTTGAGCGCAATTTCCCCTAAATCCTCAGCATAATCGCCAATGCGTTCTAAATCCCGCACCAGTTGCATAAAAGCACTGAGAAGGCGTAAATCTTGAGCCACAGGAGCTTCCAGGGTCATTAGCGTGGCACAGTCTAATTCAATTTGGCGATAGTAGCGGTCAATTTGTTTATCGAGTAAGGGAAGGGCTTGAGCGGCTTCTAAGTCTTGGCAAAAAAGGGCTTGGTGGCTTAGGCGAAATGCGTTTTCCACCAAAGCGCCCATTCGCAAAACATCTTGCTCTAAGCGCCTAAGGCTGCGTTCAAAATGAAGACGCTCGGAATTGGGACTAGCAGAAGATAGACTCACCTCAAATGCCTTATTACAAAACAGGGAGGGTAATAGCGACTACCTACAGTGATAGCAAATCATCGTTAACTTAACGTAAATTTTTGTGATCGGGCAGTTTAATTTGTAACCAAGCCCCTCCTGTTTCTGGATGATTTCTGGCTTGAACAGTACCGCCGTGGGCCAGGATGATTTGCTGTACAATCGAAAGCCCTAAGCCACTGCCACTGCTTCCTGCTAAGGTTAACGTCTCCGAGGCACCTTGCTGCTTTTGCCGCGAAGCATCTCCCCGGTAAAGTCGCTCAAACACATGAGGTAAATCGGATTCGGAAAAGCCAGTGCCCGCGTCGATGATATCGATTTGAATGAAAGAGCGTGAAACATTGCTATCTGAATGGGGATCGCTGCTGACTACATCTGCGATCGCTTCTGCTTCCAGTTCAATGACCTTGACTTGAATGGCTTCTCGGGAGGGACTATGTTTAATACTGTTATCGAATAAATTCAGGAAAACTTGGGTAAGGCGAGCTTCATCTGCTTTGAGCCAGATGTTATCTGAACCCCAATAGGCAAGACACAACTGCTTTTGCTGCGCTAAGGGTTCTAGCGTTTGCCAGACGGATTGAATTAAAGACCGCAGTTCTACTAATTGATACGTAAGACTTTTGCTGGGGTTTTTCTCGAGATTGCTCAGCTCTAACCAATTTTGCACCAGGTTAATCAATCGATTGGTTTCATGCAGCAGTTGCTCAACCCAACGACGGGCGGGATTTTCTAGACGCCCCTGCAACGCTTCTGCCACTAAGCGAATTGAAGTTAAAGGGGTTCTCAGTTCGTGAGCTAAATCAGAAACCCATTGATTACGAGACTGGGAAAGCTCAACCAACGGTTGCCGATTTTCTAAAAAGACACCTACTTGTCCATGAGGCAGGGGCCAACTAGACGCTCGCAATGTTAGCGATCGCACCTCACTCATCGCTGCCCCATCCAAGCAAGGCGGGTGAAACACCCACTCTTGAACAACAGGTTGTTGCTGCCGACGAGTTTGTTCAATGAGTTGATCCAGTTCGTAGGAACGCACCAATTCCAGTAGTAAGCGCAATTGCTTAGGTTCCCAGCGGTCAATTTGCAGTAACTGACGTGCTTGCTCATTGCACCAAAGCAAGCGATTTTCTTCATCGACTTGCAAATATCCTATCGGTGCTACCTCTAGCAATCGCCGCCCGGTTTGCAGTTTTTCCTCAAGCTTGATCTTGTGCTGATTCGCCAGAGCAATTTCCTGGCGTAAGCGAGAAACAACAGGCATTGCGGCACTAGAGGCATTTGTCTCCAATGCCCCCAACATTTGACCCAGCTGCCGTTGGAGTCGTCGTCGCTGCCAGATCCAAAACCCGATTCCCACAGCTAGACCCAGTAAAAATGCGAGTAGGGTCATCTTTGATCGTTGGAAGGTTGAAGGTTTGCAGGTTGGAAGGTTGAAGGTTTGTATATTTTAACGTTTCAACTGCCTTAGTGAAGCATCCCACGTTCTAACCTTCCAACTTTCTCACTTTCCAACGTTTAACCTTCAACCAAATCGGTAGCCGAACCCCCGAACTGTAATCAAGTATTCAGGTTGGCTGGGGTCTAGTTCTAATTTTTCCCGCAGCCAGCGAATATGAACGTCTACTGTTTTTGTATCGCCTAAAAAATCTGGCCCCCAAACCTGATCGATTAATTGCTCCCGTGACCAAACCCGACGCGGATAACTCATAAATAATTCTAAAAGCCGGAATTCTTTCGGAGATAAGTTAGCTTCTTGGCCCCGAACGATCACGCGGCATTCTTGGGGATAGAGGATGATATCCCGCATTTGCAGCACAGGGGTTTGAGGTTGAGTTGTCAAGCGTTGGCGACGCAGTAAGGCACGGCAGCGAGCAATGAGTTCTCTCATGCTGAAGGGTTTAGTGAGGTAGTCATCTGCACCCACTTCCAACCCCAAAACCCGATCTGTCTCACTGGCTTTGGCACTGAGAATTAAGATCGGAACGTAATTTCCTTGATAACGTAACAAGCGACACAGATCTAAACCATTGATCTGAGGCAGCATCAGATCCAATATGAGTAAATCAAATGGAAACTCTCGGTCAGTTGGCTCTGAATCCTGAAAAAGTGCTAGTGCTGTACGCCCATCAACGGCCGTGTCCACTTCATAGCCTTCTTCTTCGAGAGCAAGGACAAGCATTTCCCGAATTAAATCTTCGTCTTCCACAATCAGTACTCGTGTCGCCTGAGTCAGTTCTGGACGGGTAGGACTCTGCGGTAGATCGAGAGAAAGCATAAATTAAGTAATCAGTTAGTGAAGTTCTAACGCAAGGTATACACCAAAACAATTCCTTTAATCAGAGAAAAAGAATACTGATGGAGTATATGCCTTCTTAGTACAGCTTGACACAAGGTCGCAACCAGAAGTGTTTTAAGACTTAATAATTTTTGCTCAACTTTGTTGCTGAGCGTAGCTGATTGAAATAATATGCTCAAAGTGTAATACGTGTCATACGATGAGTATGACAAATTGAGGGGTTGACAGAATAAACCAGAGGGCTGCCAACCACAGCCCTCTTCCTTCATCTGTCTTACAAGTTGCATACCTCAGGGTGATCTACGTCAGCTTCATTCATATCAGCCTCCAGTCCTACTCAAGGATTGGGGCCATCAGTGCATCGCCAGTTTTTGATAGGTTGCGAAGTGCTCAACCGAGAAGGGTTAAAGCATACTGAGTTCGCGACTCTCTGTTTGCGATCGTCTGTTGAGCATACAGAGCTTTTCGATATTGATGTGGGACTAAATGACAATGCTGCTACATTTGAGTACTTGGACAGAGGTTGAAGCTTACCTGGAGCGCTCAACAGGTATTATTTTGCCGATTGGTTCGACTGAGCAACATGGGCCAACCGGGTTAATTGGTACAGATGCGATTTGTGCAGAAGCGATCGCAAAAGGAGTTGGCGAAGCGACAAATGCTATGGTGGGGCCTACGATTAATGTGGGAATGGCACTACATCATACAAGGTTTCCAGGCACCATCAGCTTGCAACCGAGTACGTTAATCCAACTGGTTCGAGATTATCTCACTAGCTTGACTCGAGGGGGATTTACCAAGTTTTTCTTTATCAATGGCCATGGGGGAAATATTGCCACACTCAAAGCTGCTTTTTCGGAAAGCTACGCTCATTTAACCGATTTAAACATTCCGAATGGAGATCGAGTGCAGTGCCGCGTCGCTAATTGGTTTACTTGTGCCTCGGTTTATAAATTAGCAAAAGAGTTGTACGGCAACCAAGAGGGGTGTCATGCCACACCAAGCGAAATTGCGTTGACTCAGTATATCTATCCGGAAGCGATTAAAGAAGCCCCTTTAGTTGCTCTCGTGGGTTCTGGACATAGTATCTACGGTGCTGTTGACTTTAGGCGACGCTATCCCGATGGACGCATGGGCTCTAACCCAGCCTTGGCAACGCCGGAACATGGAAAACAATTTTACGACTTAGCGGTGAAGGAATTAAGTTATTCCTATCTGGAATTTTTGAATGCCGATTGATTCCATTAATTCAGGGAGTGGGGAACAAAGGCAAGCAGAACTTTTTTTGTGCAGCTAATACCCCTACTCTCAATTCAAGCGCCGATTCAATCCAAACAAATATCCGCACTCTCGTTAATTTTCGATCATCTCATCATCGTCTTCATCGAGATTCTGGCGCAAGCCCCCAGGCAAGGCAGCAATAATCGCATCAAGAACTCTGCTGACTGGAATGATTTCCAAGCCGACATCTGGTAAGGTTTGCCCTTTGGGAATAATGGCTCGTTTAAAGCCTAACTTGGCGGCTTCTTTGAGGCGGAGTTCCATCTGAGAAACTAGCCGTACTTGTCCCCCTAAGCCCACTTCCCCAATCATGACGGTACGGGGATCAACAACACGATCGCGAAAACTCGCCACAACTGCGATCGCAATTCCTAAATCCGCCGCTGGTTCTTCAACGCCCAATCCCCCAGCCGAGGCGACATAGGCATCTAATTTCGATAAAGGAATACCTACCCGCTTTTCCAACACGGCGAGAATTTGTTGCAATCGGTTGTAATCAACACCTGTAGTCGAGCGGCGGGGGGCACCGTAACTCGCAGGACTGACCAATGCTTGCAACTCTACCACAATCGGTCGAGTTCCTTCACAAGCAACGACAGTAGCAGTACCGGGACTCATCTCATCTCGGTTGCCTAAAAACAGTTCAGAAGGATTCGCGACTTCCTGTAAGCCTTTGTCTACCATTTCAAAAATGCCGATTTCGTGAGTAGCACCGAAACGGTTTTTGACAGAACGTAGCAGGCGGTGAGAGGCGAAGCGATCGCCTTCAAAATACAGTACCGTATCAACGAGGTGTTCCAATACTCTTGGCCCTGCGATCGCGCCTTCTTTGGTAACGTGTCCCACAATCAGCAGTGTGATGTTCTCTCGCTTGGCCACCTGCATCAGTGCTGATGTACATTCTCTCACCTGCGCTACAGAACCAGGCGCAGAAGTCAGCGCGGCAAAATAAAGGGTTTGGATACTATCAATCACTGCCACCTGAGGTTTAAGTGATTCCAACTCCCGTAAAATTTCTTCCAAATCCGTCTCTGCCAACACATACAGACTTGGATCTGTGGGTTGAGATTTTGTTTCTAGAGAAGCATGACTCCGATGGCCGTCTTGATTTTTGGATTCGGCAGATTTACCCTTCTTTTTCCCGTTGGAGGTTGCCTCCTCCACCGATGTTCCCCCAACGCCCAATCTTGAAGCCCGCAACTTGACTTGTTGCCCTGATTCCTCGGCAGAGACATAGAGAATGCGGTGTTCATGAGCGAGTTGATTGGCGACTTGAAGCAGGAGAGTGGATTTCCCAATCCCTGGATCGCCGCCAATCAGGACTAAAGAACCAGGGACGATTCCTCCGCCCAAGACGCGATCGAGTTCCCCATAGCCGGAGGCAAAGCGCATCTGGACATTATTGGAAATATCCGAGAACTTGAGTGATGAGCGGGGTTGAGCAGGGCCTTTACTGCCTGACTGGGATTGAGGACGGCTCTTAGATTGCCAGCCCCCTCGATTCAAGTTGGTAGAGGTTGATGGTAAGATTTCTTCTTCGAGGGAGTTGTAGGTGCCACAGGCTGTACATTTCCCATACCATTGGGAGGACTGTTCCCCACAGTGGTTACATATATATACCGATTTAGGCTTTGCCATTCCCAGATTTAACTTTAAAAACTATTAAAAAATTCTGATTGATTAAAAAATTGTTAAGGAAGGTGACCGTTCATGGAAAGGCAAACCTTTAACTCTTAAACAATCTTCGTACAGCGTTATATCTTAGAGATAGAGTACTGATAAATTAACAATTTACTGAGCCTATTTTGGGAGTACTGAGTCAGTTGGAAAATCATAAAGAAAAAATTCTCGTTGTCGATGACGAAGCTAGTATCCGCCGCATCTTGGAAACGCGCCTTTCCATGATTGGCTATGATGTCGTCACCGCTGCTGATGGCGAAGAAGCCCTGGAAACTTTTCGCAACGCTGACCCTGACTTGGTCGTTTTGGATGTTATGATGCCCAAGCTTGATGGGTACGGTGTCTGCCAAGAGTTGCGGAAGGAATCCGATGTCCCCATCATTATGCTAACTGCCTTGGGGGATGTTGCCGACCGAATTACGGGTTTGGAGTTAGGGGCTGATGATTATGTTGTCAAGCCTTTTTCTCCTAAAGAATTAGAGGCCCGGATTCGCTCCGTTCTCAGACGGGTTGACAAAGTTGGCGCTTCAGGCATTCCTAGTTCTGGCGTTATTCATGTTAGCAGCATCAAAATTGATACCAACAAACGGCAAGTTTACAAAGGGGATGAGTGTATCCGGCTCACGGGTATGGAGTTTAGTCTCTTAGAACT
>CBKWLJ010000173.1:0-17088 GCA_966675205.1 uncultured bacterium | reverse complement strand
TCGAAGAATTCAGTCGGGGTCTCAAACCCTTGGGACTTACGTCCCCGCGTCCCCGCGTCCCCGCGTCTCCGCGTCTTCTTCGATGAACAGGAGAATCAACGCAATCTTCCTCCCGGATGGGCACATGGTAAGCACAATACTGCCTATCGTATAGTCTTAGTTCTCACTGACGGCGGCCCTAATCGCCACCCTCCAAGTTTTCCTGGTTCCCAACCAAGGTACGCCATTACAAAAAAAGAACTTCAGGAGTATTGGGACAGCCCTCGTCCAGTCGTCTTTGTAACTGACTTCATGCGTAAGCCAGATTCGCTGCGAAGCCCGAATGAACCCCCCGATCCTCCAGACCTCAATTTACCTCATAATTCTGGTCAGCCCTTGCTCGTAGTTGGGCCGAGGAAGCTATATGGTAATCCAACTGCCCGCGCACTTTGGTTCAAACAGCCGTAGAGACAATTAACAATTCGTAGTTCGTAATTCGTAATTCGTAATTGATAGTCAGATAGGGATCTAATCCCCAACTGAATACAGACAATTTATAGCAGATGTTTTGGTACGCGCCTACACCAGGACGAATGAAAATCCTTCTTCCCCCACACCCACACCCTACCCCCTACACCCTATTTTCAAGTCAGTCTACCTATTTTTACAAGTCTGATAATTGACTTAGAGACAAAAAAATGATAAAGCAAGTTTAGTGTAATTCCCCTTACTTGAAGAATGAAGGGAATATTAACAAATTGTTGATAGAAAATTATCGTCGCAAGGGTATGTTAAGGAACAGACGTACTCTCACAGAGCCTTACATAGTTGGGTGAGAACCTAGCAAGAGGTAACGTTGATGTATCTGGAGAGGCAACTCCTCCCTAAGCTGAGAGGCTTGGGGCATCCTTGCCGAAATTTGGTGGAAGAAGACTATGGCCTCTGTTCCCAATCCTTCGCTTGATGCTGGTTTACGTGCCTTAAAGCAAGGCAATTATACAGATGCGATCGCTCACCTCAAAGAGGTTTGCGAGACGGAATTAGATGAAACAATTGTTACCCGTGCTTCACAGGGACTCGTAACGGCTTACCAAAGAAGCGGAGACACGGAAAATGCGATCGCTGTATGCCGAAACCTCACCCACCATCCTGACTCCCAAGTTCGGGCATGGGCAGATAGCGCTTTAGCCAGCTTAAATTCCAATCCTGCAACTCCTGCCACTCGTTCATCCGCACCAGACTCTACAGGATTTGTCCCTCTAGATGGCACCGCTTCTGTCTCAGAATCCACAGGGTTTGTTCCCTTCAACTCAACCCGATCTCAACCTCAAACCCCTTCACGAGGAACAGCCTCCAATATCAAACAGCGTTT
Organism: uncultured bacterium; assembly: GCA_966675205.1. Lineage (GTDB taxonomy): Bacteria > Cyanobacteriota > Cyanobacteriia > Cyanobacteriales > Coleofasciculaceae > JBFLZA01. Next base: position 15,737 of record CBKWLJ010000173.1, on the reverse strand, counting down.
GGCGAGTTCCACCCAGCGACTGTTTTCTCATCCCAAAACTCAGGGAGGGCAAAGGAGTACTGCACCAGAAACCGACAAGGCTTTAGAAAACTCTCAAATTAATTCAGACTCATCTTCAGACAACCCTTCTCTCCACCCCGTTTCTTACACCCCTCCCTCCACTCCTGTCCCCTCACTATTTACCCCACGTCCCAGATGGCGCAATAGTGGGCGTGCCCAAAACTGGAGTCCGCTCAAATCAGTTAAATTGACACGTCTGTGGCTAGTGGAAATCGTCACAGCGATCGCATTATTTTGGGTATTGCACTTCTCCTTAGGGGTTATGTTGCAGGTAACAAACACCCTCTTGGTGCAGTTGCCCTTGTTTCAACCCATTCAACTGTTCTACCGTGACCCCACTCAAGCGATCGCTATTATCCTAGCAGTCTTACTGATTGGCTCTCCCTGGTTCATTGACGGTCTACTAAAATACTTTCACGGACTTCAAAACCTACCCCTCACTCAACTCGCTTCCCGCAATCCAGAAGCGGCAAAGGTAGTACAGCAGTTTTGCCGTCAACGTAAAATTTCTGTCCCCACTTTAAAGATTTTACCGACCAATGCGCCTGTAGCACTCACTTATGGCAATCTCCCCCGCACGGCGAGAATTGTTGTGAGTGAAGGATTGTTAGCACAACTCGCCGATGACGAAGTAGCAACAATCTATACAAATCAATTGGGGCACATTGTCCACTGGGATTTTGTCCTGATGTCTCTGGGTGTCCTCATAACCCAGATTCCTTACACCATCTATTGGCAAGTCGCTCAGTGGGGAGAGCAGATACCGGAATTTATAGAACGCAAATTGCCTTCCTACCGACGATTTCTACCGCCCATCATCATGACGATTACCGGAGTCGTTGCCTCCATCAGTTACGGCTTATACTGGTTATTCCGCCTGCCGTTGCTTTGGTTTTCTAGAGCGAGGGTTTACTATAGCGATCGCGTTGCTGTACAAACAACCGGTAATCCCAATGGCATGACTCGCGCCTTACTCAAAATTGCTCTAGGAATTGCCGAAGAAATCCAGCACGAGCGAAAAACTAGCGGACTGCTAGAAAGCTTTGATTTAATGCTGCCAGTAGGATATCGGCAGTCACTCACCTTGGGCAGTTGCTCTTCTCAAATGCCCTTTGAATCCGTCTTACAGTGGGACTGCACCAACTCTTACCGCGACTGGTTAAATGTTACTGCCTCCCATCCTCTCTTAGGGGAACGGGTAGCAGCACTTTGTCGCAACGCCCAGTTTTGGAAACTCGATCCCGAATTGGATTTACCTGCAATCGCTCCCCCAGCCCGCACTAACGGCGCACGGCTATCCAAACTCAGCAATAGTAATAAAGCATTACCTATACTACAAAGTGCCCTCTTTTTCGGATTGCTACTGGGTATTATACTGAGGGCTATTCTGTGGATAGTCGGGCAAATTGGCGATCGCTTAAACATTTGGCAAATTATCTGGATGCACAATGCTAGTCCCTTTCTTGATGCTTGCATCCTGATTGCCTTTAGTCTCAGTATCTTCCTCTGGATTAATTCCTACTTTCCCGATATCAAACCTTCTACTATCCAAACTGAACCCAACTTAGGAAACCTATTCGCCAACCCATCCACCTTACCTCCTCATAGTGAACCGATTCAACTCAGTGGCAAACTTTTGGGGCGTCAGGGATTATTTAACAGGTTGGGACAAGACTTAATCTTACAAACCTCCACTGGTTTAGTCCGACTCCACTACTCTCCCCATCTCGGCCCATTGGGTAATCTCCTGCCTCAATCAACTCGTCCCAGTAACTTGGTAAACCAGCAAGTAACAGTCACAGGTTGGCTGCGCCGGGGTGTAACGCCTTGGATTGATGTGGAAACTCTACGCAGTCAAGGCGGCAAAGTTACACGCGCCTACTATCCCCTTTGGCTTACCATCGTTGCCTTTGCTGCTGCACTTTGGGGAGCATACCTGATTTGGCAAGCGTAACTTCCAATATCTCCTTTCCTCTTTCCCGTTCCCTTTAAAAAAGGCTCCAGGGCAGGAGCCTCCAAGGCAGAAGGGGAGAAGAGAAAAAATACTCTATTCCCCCAGCTTCCGGGAGTTCTGCCCAATTACTATGATTGAACGCAGCTTGGTATAGCAGTCACCAAAGCGGAAGCCATCTGCCTTCTATCTTCTGCCATCTGCCTTCCATCTTCTGCCATCTGCCTTCCATCTTCCCCTTTCACCTTTCCCCTTTTACTCCTGCTAAATCAGCAACTACGCGCTCCAAACCAGCAACTACTCGTGCCAGATGGTCATAGTTCACTTTATCGGGAGTATCATCTTCAGTGTGGTAGTAGGGATAGCGAAAAGGTGCAGTGTCAGTCACCATCACGCCTGGATAACCCTGCTGCCAAAATGACCAATGATCTGACCAACCCACCCCAGAAATAAAGTCTGGGAGAGCAGCACCTTCGGAAGGAAATTGGGTATGACGGCGGAAAGAAGCAACAACCTCTTTGACCAGTGAACTAGATGCTATGTTGCCAATAAAGCTAATAAAATTTCCTTGTAGGGGATAAATGGAATCCAGCACAGGCGAAGGATACCGTTGAGAGCCAATCTTATCTGAGTAATAACCCATTGTTTCCAAACTGAGCATAGCAACAACGTTTTCAGAGCGCTGTTTGCAACGTTTGGCGTAAACCAAACTTCCCATATTTTCTGACAAGAAAAAGGGAGGTTCTTCATTGACAAACTCGACAAAACGTAAGGTTCGAGTTGGTTTTTTACCCGCAAATAAACGCGCTAATTCCAAAGTTGCTGCTGCGCCAGTGGCATTGTCGTTGGCAGCAGGACTATGCTCCACCGAGTCGTAATGGCCACCAATAATCACAATCTCGTCTGCTTGCTCACTACCGGGAACTTCAACTTCGAGATTGTAGTAAGCCTGATTCTCGATACTGTATCCCTGCTGTTTAACTTGATATCCAGCTTGAGCGAAGGAACTTTGGAGAAAATCAACTGCCGCTTGAAGACCTTGGTAGTACAAGTAGTTACGTCGTCCTATCTCACCCGCTAGCTGTTCTACATCCTGTTGCAAGGCATCTCGTAGGGCCACTTCCGCTTTAGTCAAGGGCGGCAACTGTTCCCGGTAGCTCTCTCCTGGCATCTGAATCATTGTGAACCATCCCCAGCTCATTAGAATACCCAAGATGATAGCGAGAACTACTAACCGCAACAGTGCCGCTCGATTAATGAGTTGCAAGTGCAAGAAACGGTCTTTAGGGATTTTAGCCATTCAACTCCTCGCCAGACGGGGACAGGATACCAATATCTTGAATCTCCTTTCGGATAGCCCTAACAAACTTGATGTAAAGAAATGTTGCAAGGCTAGAGAATTTTTGTTACATTTTTTAATATCAGCAAGCAATGTAGACAGCACAAAGCTTATAACAGACCGATCTAGCATTGTGTAAAGCTTCAGTATGTCTCTGTGTTAGGTTTTCTCCCTTCCAACACAGCAAGCTTAACCAGTCACCGCATGGCTGGTTTTTTTCCTTCTTTATTTAATATCCACCCAATAATCCTCGCCGCTTTGCTTCACGTTCAGCAAAACAGAAAATCAGTAACCCTACAGTGAAATAGCTAATCCCATTGAGGAAAGCTAGACTTAACCCAGACAAGTCTAATGCCTCACCTCTTGCCATCACATCGCGCAGTAGTCCTGCACCTCCCGTCATGGGCAACAACCATCGTACTAACTGTAAGGAACCTGCCCAAGTTTCTGTCGGAGTTGCCATTAAAAACAACAAAGCAAACTGGAAGATGCCCAACAACTGCTGAACCTGTTTCAGTAATAGCGCCAAAGACCCCATAATAAACGCCAAACCATACGCCCCCAATAAAATGGTTAACAGGGGGGGAAGCAGCGTTGGGGGAAATTGAAGACGGCTACCAGTCAGCGCCATAATAATGAGCAAAATACTCAGCATCACCCCTAAACGCAACACTAAGCTGGCTAATGCCCGGATTACGAAAACTATCGGTGCGCCAAATGGTGAGAGGAATAATTGTTCTAAGGTGCCAGTTTGAGCCTCATACTGTAGCCTTCCAGCAATGTCAGTCATGATGAACAGCACCAAACTCCAGAGCGTATACCCAACTATAATCGCATCGAGGCGATCGCCAAGTTGCAACGATGGCCCAGCAATATAGCGGGCACTCAGGAACAGTCCATAAAAGATGGATGTAGTAATGATGATTCCCCCAATCGCCTCTAGGGGGTAGCGGATAAACTGAATCCAACTACGCCGAAACTCAGCGAGAAAAAGTTCAATTAGAGTCATTAGTTATTGGTTATTAGACCTATTCTGAAAATAGGAGTCAGGAGTCAGGAGCCAGAAGTGAGGAATCAGTAGAGCAATCAAATTCATCTGCGTTTATCTGCGTTTATCTGCGGTTCATCATCTCAAATCAGTATTTTTCAAAAAGTCTATTAGTTATTGGCCATTAGTCATAGGTGTAGCTGAGTTTTGCACTAATTTTAAAAAGATTTCTGTAAGGTCAGCAGAGTCTTTTTTCACTTGGATCAAGGGTAAGGGTTTGAGTACTTCTAAGACTTGATACAACCCTTCCGAACTGCCCATGTAAACAACTCGTCCTGCCTGAATTTCTGCACCAACTCTTTGCAACGCCCTAACTCTTGCTGAGTCGAGTTCGCCTTCAACTTCGATCATGTAGGTTGTGCCGGAAAACTGCCGGATAAGGTCGCGAGTGGGTGAAGAGGCAATAATTTCACCTTTTTGGATAATAGCCACTCGATTTGAGAGTTCCTCGGCAATATCCAATTGGTGAGTGGTGAGGAGGATAGCGCAACCTTCAGATGCGATCGCTTTTACCAATACCTTGACCGTTTGCGTTGCTTCTACATCTAACCCCAAGGTTGGCTCATCTAAGAGTAGCAGCTTGGGTTGGTGGACTAAAGCAACTGCGATCGCTAATTTTTGCTGCATTCCCCGCGAAAGGGTTTGAACTGTAGCACGACGTTTGGATAACAGGTCAAATCGCTCTAACAGCACCTTACCGCGCCGCCGTGCTTCTCGACCACTCAACCCCTTCAACACGCCAAAGTATTCGATATTTTCCTCTGGTGTCAGTCGCCAGTAGAGGTTGCGATTCCCTTCTAATACGGCACCCAGCATCTGTAGTGCTTGCGGGTTGCGATGGGGGTCAAATCCTACAATTCGCACTCGGCCTGCATCCGGTCGAATTAACCCCGCAATCATTTTAATCGTGGTCGTCTTGCCTGCGCCATTGGGCCCAAGGAACGCCAACACTTCACCCTCAGCCAGGTTGAGGGAGACAGAACGGACAGCTTCAACCAGCTTGCCGCCATATCGAAACGTTTTTCTGAGGTTCTCGACCTCTAATGCTTTCATCTTTCCATTATCACTTGGAAAAATAGAGATGTAGGGTGGGCAGGAGCCTAAAGAAGTTAGAAAAGCTGGTTGTAGCGTTATGTTGACTCCTGCCCACCTGTAGGGGCTTTGGTATTGTGCCTTACCTATGACCTACACAACAAGAGAAGTGCAATATCATTTATTTCCACTCCCCTTGTAGAGTGAACGCTGCCCAATAATAGGGGTCTTGCCATTGTGGATTCTGCAACATCTCAATCTGCGCCGCTCTCAATGCAGCAGCAGGTTTTTGCCCGTCTTGCAGCATCTTCTTGTAAAATCGGCTCATAAGCTCAGATGTACCTGCATCACTGACACTCCACAAACTCACCAGTACTCGTGGCGCGCCAGCATACATAAAGCCTCTTGTCAAGCCTACTAATCCTTCTCCTTTAACATCTTCACCGAGTCCAGTTTCACAGGCACTGAGCACAATCAATTCGGCTGGCAGGTTTAGGTTGAAGATATCGTTGAGCCGGAGGAAGCCGTTTTGGGGTGTGCCTTTTTCATCAAATAGCGAAAGGACAACGCCCGATAATTCAGGATTGCTGCTGTTGAGGATGCCGTGAGTGGCGAAATGCACGATTTGATATTGACTCAGTTCTGGGTTAGTAGCTGTGATGCGATTGGCAGCAAAGTCGAAGGCTTGCATTTCTTGTGCTGTAGGGACGAGTGCCAAAATGTTCTCCGCTTCTTTGCGGGTAAAGGGTAAGCGACTGAAGGTGACGCCTATCTCTATTGCAGAGCGTTTCAAAGCAAGTACCGAAAGATCCAAATCTCCTCTTGTGGAATGAGTATTTTGCTCTGTTGTGGGATGGGCATCTTGTGTGGGATGGGCATCTTGCCCGTCCCCTCTTGGCAGCGTCGAAGCCTGCCCCACAAGAGATTTGAGCCTTGTATCATCTTTGCTAAAAACTGGATCAGCGAGCACGGCTACTGTTTTCGGGGCAAGTTTGCGCCCATTGGTGTCTTGCCTAATGACAGCTAAGGTAGAGGCTGAAGGCAAGTTGACAATTTCGTGCGTCACAATCATCGGCACAGGCTTATTGTCCTTTCCTATGCTGTCTGGTGATGGCAAAGCGGCAAAAGGTAAAAACTGGAGTGCGCCGTCGCTGACAATGAGTAAACGTTTTTGTCCTAACTGCCCCGCTACGGGTGATAAGAGCATTTGACTGAGTTGGGCGGTGATTTCAGCAGTGTCAGTACGAGGTTCAACCCCAAGCCCTCGACGTTCCGGCAGATTTTGTTGTCCAGTTTGTTCGTAGAAACTCTGTGCTACAGCCTCGATATCGGCGCGTTTGGGCAATTCATAACTAGTGATACTGGTTTTAGTGACTGCCCAGAGATAGCTGCGTTCTTCTCCTAGAGAGTATTCCAACAGCATCGTGTCGTCATCGACTACCTGCTGCTGAATTTCTGAGAGGGTAAGCGGTTGTGGCTGAGTGATTTCCGCATAACGGGGACTGTTGCGGCGGATTTGTTCTTGGACTTGTCGATACTCTGCCAGAAGTACTGCCGTTTCTTTTTCTAGCGCTTTTACCTGTTTGTTAGTCCATTGTCCGTTAACTAGTAGTCCACCACAGTCACTTTGACGGGTGAAAATTCTCCGCGTCTCCCCGTCTCCGCGTCCCCGCGTCCGTCCTAACCCGTCAATTTTGGGTTGGTCGAGTACTAGCTCGATACGACGTTTGTCAATGGCATCGAGTTTTTGCTGCAACGTGCGTTCTTGTTCCAGCAGATTTGGATCGACTCCTTGCCGAATATTGGCGTTAGCTTCTGTTAAAAGTTCCAACAGACTCCGGGCGCGAGCGCGCTCTGAGGCGTGCAGTGCTAGAGCATCGTACCCTTGAGATGCGTCTTGTTTATGCAGTTGCATCAGCACGTCAATGTAGAACTGGTAGTAATTCTGCACGGAGGCAAAGTAGGAAGTACGTAGTTCCTGGCTGGTGACTCTGGTGCGGATGTCCTCAACAATATTGATAGCTGCTTCGATTTGGGTACGGGCTTCGTTAAGATTACCCCGATCGCGTTGTGTAATCGCCACATTATAGAGTGTCTCGGCTTCACCCGTGCGATCGCCTAACATCCGCCGCAGTACTAGCTCGCGATCGTAGGTGGAGAGCGCTTGTTCGTACTGCTTCAATGCATTGTAGATCTTGCCTAGGTTGTACTGGGCGCTGGCTTGTCCTATGTATCCCCCCACTTTCTGATACCCAGTTACTGCCTTGTTAGTAGCTTCCAGTGCCTTTTGATAATCTCCTAATTTCAGATACACGCTACCGCTCATCGCGAAGGCAGCAGCTTCCCAGAAGCCGTTCTTCTGTTGGCGCGACAGTGAAAATAACTGATTAGTGGCATCAAGCGCCTTGGGATAATCTTTTAATGACTCGTAGATTCTAACAATAGAGATGAGTGAGCTAGATTGCTCCAAAAAATTGTTATTTTCTTTTGCCAGAGCCAGCGCTTGGTTGTGATAGTCTAGCGACTTCTGATAATCTTTCACTTGTTGGTAAACATGACCAATGCTGTCAAGGGTTGAAGCTTGCCTAGCGCGATCGCCAATAGCGCGAAATATCTCTAACGCTTGGTTGTATGTATCGATACTGAGCTGATAATCTCCCAATGAATTGTAGACTCGAGCGATTCTGGAGATGGTGATGCCTTGCCCAGGGCTATCGTTTAGCCGTCGTTGAAGAGCGAGGGCTTGGTTGTAAAGGTCGAGTGCCTGCTGCGGCTCACTCATTGAGTGATAGATATCAGCGATGTCACGGAGGGTAAGAGCCTCTCGATCAGGAGCGGAAATGGAACGCTGTAGCACCAGTGCTTGATTCAAAACGTCGAGGGCTTTCTGCTTTTCCCCTAATATCTTGTAGAGATAGCTGATTTGATTGAGAACATTCGCTTCTTGACGTGGATTTCCTACCTTTTGGTAAAGCGTGAGTGCTTGGTTATAAAAGTCCAGCGCTTTGGAATAATCGTTAGAGCCTAATAAGGTGTAGCTGTTGGCAATCCCTACGAGAATATCGGCTCGTTGAGAAAGGTTGAAGGTTAAAGCGGTTCCAGATAGATTTTCTTGTGCGGCTTGGTGAAGTTTCAGCGCTTGGTTATAGAAATCCAGCGCCTTCTGGTTCTCACCCAATGAGGAGTAGAGCAAGCCAATTTGACTCAGGATATCCACTTGCCCAGCCAAATCCTTTCTTTCCTGATGAAGTTCTAGTGCTTGCTCGTAAGCTGCAAGCGCCTTTTGCGATTCACCTAATTGAGTATGAAGTAAACCAATAGCCCAGAGTGTCGGGGCTTGTGAGGTGGTATCCTTCTCGGCTAGTTGGATTTCCAGTGCGCGATTGTAGAAGTCAAGGCTTGATTGAGTCTTCCCCAACTTAAAGTAGACTATACCGATGCTGCTCAACGTACTGGCTTCATTAGAGCGTTGTTTCTCAGCTTGATACAGCGATAAAGCTTGATTGTAATAGTCCAGTGCTTTTTGATTGTCACCCAACCTAGAGTAAGCATTGCCGAGGGAACCAAGCAGGGCAGCTTCCCCGATATTGGTACTCGTAAGTGCTTGCTTGTACGAGGTGAGCAGTTTTTGTTGATCGTCCGAGTTAGAGTCAGCACTATCCGCAGAGGTACGAGCGATAGCTTCCTGAAGGCGATTTTTCAAGTCACGGCTGACAGCTAACCCGCGATCAAAATAACCTAGTGCTTTCTCAGGCTCACTCTGGATAGAGTAGATTGTACCAATCCAGACAAGAGTACTAACTTCAAAATGACGAGCCTCATACGGAGGAGCTTCATTAACAGCTAATTGCTGCCAGATTTTGAGTGCTTCTTCGTATTTGGTGAGTGCCTGTTGCCGGGATTGTGCTGTTCCTTGCTCAGCTAATTGTTCGGCTTGCTCGAACAGTTGCTTTGCCTGTGCAAAAGCCTGTTGCTCATCAGTAGTCGTTGGATTTGGTGAGGAAGTCTCTGGCTGTTGGGCAATTGAAATGCTTGTCGCCGTCGCTGTTGCCGCTATCGACTCTGACAGCAACAGAAAACCTATAAATAGCGCTAACGTGCGGTGACAAAACCAAAGAAGCGATTTTCCGTTAAGAGGGCTACTCTGTGTCTGACGAATTGAGTCCGTTTCTAAGTGTTCAGCCATCACTGCACTTCCCCTCTCTTGCCCCGGCTTGAATTTTACGGTTGCAACATATCTCCAAGATTGTAGAGGTTATGCAAGGGGCGGCAGGTATTGCCCCTAAAACAATATTCTTTTTCAAACATTCATTCGTCAGCAACGCGCCCAAAGGCAAGAACGTGCCTTGTAATGACCACTGGTTGCTCAAATTAAGGAGCATGACCGCAACGTTTGATTTTATCAGGACTTACGCAATCGCCCCCTAGCCCCCCAATACTGGGGCGAACAAAATCTTACTCCCCCAAACTTGGGGGGTTGGGGGGCAAATTAACGGATTGTGCGTAAGCCCTGTTTATGCAGGATTGAGTTAGCGATCGCTTACTCTAGTTCATCTAAGTCAATGTTCAACTCCCGCAATTTTGCCGCTAGCCGTTCTGCTCTAGCTTGAGCCGCAACTGCTTCTTCACTAGGAGTTAAAATCAACTCTCCTGAAGCCGTAAACCACCTTAACCACAAGCGCTCTATATTTTCAAAACGACCTTGCCACAAGCCTAAACGTAATCCCAATGGAGGAATAAGTAATCCCTCCTCTCCCAGTTCTACAGACTCATATTCACCACCAACCAGGCGAAATGCCTGAAGTTCATTAGTATAGCGGCTGAAAACAATATAGTAAGGAACCCGCAAAATCTGCTCGTAAACTTGCCATTTGGTTGGTGGTTTTTCCGGTTGGGGGATAGTCCGTCCCAAATCTTCATCTTCCGTGCCTGGGGACAATAACTCAACCACGACAAACGGACTAACCAACTCTTGCCACATTACATAACTATTACGCAAGTCGCGACCTTCATAAAGTCGGGAAACTCCTATCACCGCAAACCAATCCGGGCGTTTATACCAATTGAGATGGCGAAGATCGTAGTACAGATTGATGTCAGCACCGACGAACACTTCATCTGGGTCATAATCAGCAGGCTTGAACGTATATCGCAATAGCAATGGTTGGTATCCGTGATACTCGTCAGGCAAACCAGACTCCTCTGGATCTTCACTCGGAAGATCATACATTGTTGGTAAGGTTAGCCGAGGTGAAAGGGGCGGATCGGATTGAGGAGGTAAGCTTTGAGAGGAAGTCACAGTTAATCTCTCAGGTAAAGGACTTCTAAAATACAGGATAACGAGCGGACTATCTGGCTTGCCTTATTAAACCTGAGAGGATTCATGTGTTTGCCTGAAGGCAAGAATGTGCTGTGCAATTACCTCTGGTTGCTCAAATTGAGGGGCATGACCGCAGCCTTTGATTTTATACAGAATAGAATTAGCGATCGCACGATTAAACTTCTCCCCATCTCCCTTACTCAAGAATGCATCTAACGCTCCCCACAAAATCAGCGTTGGCTTGACAATTCGGCTAATCTGCTGCTCAGATAAACTGTAACCACCCGTCTTGGTAAAGGTTAGAACTGATTCATACCAACCCGGCATTTCTAAAGGCATTGTCGCGCACAGTAGAGCATCTAAATAGGCAGCGTCTCGACTTCGATCTGCCTTTGCATTTGCCAATGTCTGAAGTTTCAAAAAACGCCACCATTCCATTGCCATAAAGTCAATGGGAGGAAACAAATATTGACCAATTGGGAAGCTTCCGGAATAGCCAACGCTGTTAATTAAAACTAACTGCTTGACACAGTTCGGGTAAGTTAAGGTAAAGTCAATGGCTGTTGCCCCTCCCATTGAAGCACCGACCAAAATCATCGGTCGATTGATTAGCGTGTTCCAAAAGCTGTAGAGATGCTCTTTAATGGCTGTTGGGCTAAACGGAGTTCCCCTCGCCCGTTCTGTAAAGCCGAATCCCAACAAATCAACTGCCCACGTTTCGTTGTAAAGGGCAAGTAGCGGTATCAGACGAAAGAACTCTAACAAAGAGCTATCAAAGCCGTGAAGCAAAAGAATGGGTGTCCCACCTGTACCTTGCTGGATATAACTTGTTGCAACAGGTTGCTGACTATAGGGTGTGGTAATGCTGTGACGATTGAGGTTCTGAACAACACCGATACAAGTAGAATCTCTGAGCTGATTGACGGATAACGGGAGGAAATCAGCAAACATCTTTTTCAACAATAGGGTCGTACTAGCACAAAAATACTAACTAGGATATCGATCAAGTTAAAGCAACTGGAAATTCAGCAATTCAGGCATGACTGAGGGTGAAGAGGTAATTTTTCCCCAACTTAATACTGAATCAAGTTCATGCTCACTCCCCAATTGTTGATACTGGTGATTCTTTTTTCCCTTTCCCCTTTACCCCTGTCCGAAGGGTCTGACCAACCAAGCTGTCAAAAGGTTGCCAACAAGACTACCCTTAATAAAAGGCAACCTTTTACAAAAAATTGACATATGTTTGATGCCTTAGCTGAACGCTTAGAAGAAGCCTGGAAGAAACTGCGAGGCCAGGACAAAATTTCTCAGTCTAATATTCAAGACGCCTTGAAAGAGGTGCGTCGGGCGCTACTAGCAGCAGATGTTAATCTCCAAGTTGTTAAAGATTTTGTTGATGACGTAGCAACCAATGCACAGGGGGCTGAGGTTATCTCAGGTGTCCGACCTGACCAGCAGTTTATCAAACTGGTTTACGAGGAACTGGTGAAGGTCATGGGGGAAACGAACGTTCCCCTAGCTCAAGCCGATACTGCACCCACTATTGTACTGATGGCGGGGTTACAGGGTACAGGTAAAACTACCGCTACGGCAAAACTTGCTCTACATCTAGGTAAGCAAAATCGCACCTGCCTTTTAGTCGCTACAGACGTATATCGACCCGCCGCTATCGACCAGTTGATCACTTTAGGTCAACAAATTGATGTCCCTGTATTTGAACTGGGTACGGACGTTAACCCTGTAGAGATTGCCCGTCAAGGTGTGGCACGAGCAAGGGAAATGGGTGTCGATACCGTCATTATCGACACAGCAGGACGCTTGCAAATCGACCAAGATATGATGGCGGAACTCGCCCAGATTAAGAAAACCGTCCAACCTCACGAAACCCTCCTCGTTGTGGACGCGATGACAGGCCAAGAGGCAGCCAACCTCACTCGTACCTTCCATGAACAAATTGGCATTACTGGGGCAATCCTCACCAAGTTAGATGGAGACACTCGTGGGGGTGCGGCCCTCTCAGTACGGCGGGTTTCGGGGCAACCGATTAAATTTGTCGGGGTTGGGGAAAAAGTAGAAGCGCTGCAACCGTTTTACCCCGATCGCATGGCATCCCGTATTCTAGGTATGGGAGATGTCCTCACCTTGGTAGAGAAAGCCCAGGAGGAAATTGACCTGGCAGATGCCGAGAAGATGCAGGAGAAAATGCTGACAGCCAAGTTTGACTTCAGCGATTTCTTGAAGCAGATGCGGTTGTTGAAAAATATGGGTTCCCTCGGTGGTCTAATGAAGATGATTCCGGGGATGGGCAAGCTGAGTTCAGATCAGCTGCAAATGGGGGAAGCCAAGCTAAAGCAATCCGAGGCGATGATTAATTCCATGACCTCTGAGGAGCGCCGCAACCCTGATTTGCTAGCCAGTTCTCCATCGCGCCGACGCCGAATTGCTAAGGGTTCTGGTTATAGCGAGAGAGATGTTAGCAATTTGGTGAGTGAATTTACCAAAATGCGAAATCTCATGCAGCAGATGACTTCGGGCCGGATGCCAGGAATGGCAGGTATGGGAGGGATGTTTGGTGGGATGGGCGGCGCTCCTTCCCAACCCGGTTGGCGCGGCTATTCCACAGGGGCTTCTCAGAAGAAAAAGAAGAAGGAGAAGAAGAAGAAGGGATTTGGTCAACTTTAAAGGTTGGTAAGTGGGTAGGGCGGGCTTTTCGGCCCACCCCACAAGATGGAGGATGGGTTTGTTTGAAGTTCCTGAGAGCCAGGGCAGTAAAACCTGCAACTTGATGCGGAAAGGGCTTTACCCAACAACCTTCGACCTACTAACCTTTAAACCTTCAACCTTAACTCCTAAGATCGCTTAAAATCAAACAGGTGAATGATGTGTAAATATGGTCAAACTGAGATTAAAACGATACGGCAAGAAGCGTGAAGTCAGCTATCGAATTGTTGCGGTTCAGAGTACTTCTCGTCGCGATGGACGTCCTTTAGAAGAACTGGGCTTCTACAATCCCAGAACGGATGAAACCCGCCTGAAAGTCCCAGAAATTGTCAAGTGGCTTCAAAATGGCGCTCAACCCACTGAAACAGTGCGTAGCATTTTGCGGAAAGCCAATGTCCTCGAACAAGCCCGTGCTTAAGTCCTCGTCTTTTTCTAAGCAAGATTCCAGTCCGGATTATGTTGGTCTTATCAAATTTTTGCTAGAGCCATTTTTAGAGTCACCGACGGCGCTGAAGATAGACTGCGAGAAGTCAAATGCCAATGAACGGGTCTGGATTCGACTAGCGTTTGAAGGGGCGGATAAGGGACGAGTATATGGTCGGGGAGGCCGTAACATTCAGGCGATTCGGACGGTAATGCAAGCAGTAGCTCAAACCGCCGGTCAATTTGTTCATTTGGATATCTACGAAGAGCCAAATGAGGGGTCTCGGCGAGAGAGTGCATCCGGTGGAAAACCGGGTCCGAGGAAAAGCTCATCCCGTCGCTTATCTAGCTCTAAATCTGCTCCTAAATTTCGCTCTTAGTCGCGAAGCAACCTACTCATGTGGTATCAGCAGAAATTAGTCCAGAGCAATTAACTACTTCAGCTTTAACGGAGTAAAGAGGCACTTTGATACCTCCCTCGGTTGTGATTTCTGAGAATCCATGACGGTGACGCCTGAGTTGCAAGATTACTTGCATAAAGTCAGGCGTCTTTTTTTTCATTGATCAATTATTACTAGTTACCACCACCGCCACAATGGCATGAGTGAAGCATCCAATCTAATTCAGTTGCCCAATAATGAAAGCGCGATCGCACTCTCTGGCGAGCGAGAGGAAAATATTAAACTCCTTGCCCGTCAAACGGGGGCGAATCTAGTCCTGCGAGGCCAAGAACTACTCATTTCCGGTACCGAAAAACAAGTTGAACGGGCTTCATCCTTAGTACAATTGCTCAAAACGTACTGGAATGAGGGCCAAACCGTCACGGTTGCCGATATCCAAAGCGCAATCCATGCCTTAGATACGCACCGCACAGACGAACTCCGAGATTTACAGCAAGATATTCTCGCCCGTACTCGTCGGGGTGAAACCATTCGCGCCAAAACCCTACGGCAGCGGCAGTATATCAAAGCCGTACAAACCCACGATATGACGTTCTGTATTGGGCCAGCAGGCACGGGTAAAACCTTCCTCGCCGTCGTTCTTGCAGCCCAAGCCCTACTCGCCAACCAGTACGAACGCTTAATTCTAACCCGACCTGCTGTAGAAGCAGGGGAAAAGTTGGGCTTTCTGCCAGGAGACTTACAGCAGAAAATCAATCCCTACCTGCGCCCCCTCTATGACGCGCTGCATGAACTAATTGATCCAGAGAAAATCCCTAGTTTGATGGAACGGGGCGTTATTGAAGTCGCGCCTTTAGCTTATATGCGAGGTCGTACCCTGAGCAATGCTTTTGTGATTGTCGATGAAGCACAAAACACAACACCCGCTCAGATGAAAATGGTACTGACACGCCTTGGTTTTCGCTCTCGTATGGTGGTGACAGGTGATATCACTCAGACTGATTTACCACCAAACCAGCAGTCAGGATTGGCAGTGGCTCAAAAAATCCTACGTTCCATTGACGGCATTGCTTTCTGCGAACTCACAACCAAGGATGTCGTTCGCAATCCTCTCGTGCAGAGAATTGTGGCTGCTTACGAGCAATACGAACAGTAGCATATCGCTAAAAGGCAAGGTGCGTTACATGGCGTTAAGTAGGTAGGTAGGCACAAATAAACACAGGTATGAAAACAAATGTTAAGAGCCTAAGACCCTCTTCCCCTCTGCCTTCTGCCCTCTGCCCACTGCCTTGCCTCAATGACAAATATTAATGCCCACCTACTTAACGCACCTGAAAAAATTAAGATTCACCTGATCAATCAACTCTCAGAGCAAGCCTTGCTACTATTAGGTTTGTTCATTTGGAATGCGTAAAGTCTGAATTGCTTATGGCTGCTACCCT
>CBKWLJ010000172.1:0-17097 GCA_966675205.1 uncultured bacterium | reverse complement strand
AATTAGCTAATATCAATTTAGCTGTTTAGCTAAGTTATAATACGCCTAACACAGCTTACTAAACAACGTGCCATGGCGCAGACGCAGAGCAAGCCA
Source organism: uncultured bacterium (assembly GCA_966675205.1). GTDB lineage: Bacteria > Cyanobacteriota > Cyanobacteriia > Cyanobacteriales > Coleofasciculaceae > JBFLZA01. The sequence continues at coordinate 17,001 of CBKWLJ010000172.1, read as the reverse complement.
GTATAGGTACAGCCAGAGCCTCATGATATTCAACAGACGCATTGCTTTTGAACAACGCTGCAATATCTCAGATGTACTAGATGCAGTATTAGAGCAGGCAAATTGGGACAAAATTGCTAAGGAAGCAAGCAATAAGCCTGTAGAGAGAGCAATGGAGCGCAGAAGAACTGATAAAGGTTGAATTTATACACTAAGCAGTGTAATTAGTCAACTCTTCAATGGTAATACATAAAAGTTTCGCTAGAGAAATTGAGTGACTATTGAGTTGTATATATTCTCTTTTGAATGAGAGCTTCCTCCAAGGAAATTAAGAGAATTTGAGAAAGTAGGGAAGTTAATAGGAGTAGGAAGAAAATTCTTCTCTATTTCTCCCATTCACTCCATTTTTCTGGAGAAAACATCTGTATGGTATTCATTATCAAATCGCTATAGCGCAGAGATACTGCTTCTGGGTAATTATAGCGATTTACAATAATTTAAATTATTAAAATTATCTCAGTAATGTATAAATTCTCATAAATATATGAGATGGCTCCGGATAGTGGTTAGTTTAACTGTAATGAGTAACATACACATTTTGATGTGAGAAGTATCCTAGTCATCAAAAGTTACTTGACTGAAAATGTCTAATTTTCGATTGGCTCGTGTAACTCTCACTGAGAGATTAACGAGTGTCACAACTTATGTGAACACACTCTAAGTAACAGGATGAGAGTTCTACCAATTTTTTTTACAGCGCTCAATCTAAAGAGGTGCTGTTAATGAATGCTGTTTATCGATTTTTACCTGTCAAAGCCCTAATGATTAAGACGAACATTTGGGTCTTTTTTATTTTCTATCTAATATATACCCTGGTTAGTGCTCCACTTTTTGTATTGACATCAGGGGGGTGGATGGCGCTGTTTTATTATTTAGGCTTTATCGGATTTTACTATTTAGCAACCACAATTTTATTATTTTTCAGTGCAACAGGACGGACTCGCAAAAAACGCACCAAGGTCAAAATCAATTGTGTTTTCTTTTTCCGAATCGTAGCACTTCAAATTTTTGTTGTTCTCTTTAATTATGGGAATTGTGGCGATTCAGTCTGCTATCAAGGATTTTTGCCGAGTTTACTAGAAGAAGCTAGTCTTCCTGTCTATTTTGCCCCAACCTATACGGTAGTTTTAATCGCTCTACTTTTATACATCTGTTTGTTGTCAATGTTTTTGCTTGATGTAGCCTAGAGGGAAAATAGATTGTTAGCGCAGCGGGGCGTAGCCCAGGTTAGAAGGTTAGAAGGTTGAAGGTTGAAGGTTAGATTTTGTTGTGAGCATTAGGACTGGTGCGTCTAACTGCTGCGGCTGAAAAAAATAGCTGCCATAATAATCAAACCTAAAAGGGCTAAAGGAACCCAAAGAGGAGAAAGTTCGATCATTCGATTGTCTTGAGGTTTGCGATCGCTTTTACAGATTAGTCCTCATTATAGATTGCCGCTAAAATATAAACCAAGTTTGATTGTAGGGTAGGATATGACCGCTCCAGACTTGGTGACGTGGCTACAAGAACGAACCGCTTTCGGCATTCTTCCAGAAGAAGTGCTAAATGCGATCGCACAAGTCATGGAAGAACAACGAGTACCCGATAACACGCGCTTGGTACTAGAAGACACACCGATAAAGTATCTCTACATTCTCCAACAAGGGCGTCTCGAAAGCGATCGGGCCAACCAAACCAGCTCCTTCTGGGCTGTAAGTTGGCTTCCTGGCGCTATTATTCACTTACAAGAACTACTCTTCAACCAACCCGCCCAACGAACAGCAAAAACCCTGAGTGACTGCCATCTCTGGGCGATTCCTGCCGATAAGTTTCGAGAATTAGTCAACCAATACCCCGAAATTTCTCAAGCCTTTTCTCCACAACTCGCTCAAGAACTCGCGCAGTTATCCACTCAACTCACCTACGAACAAGAACGTCAAGCTGCTTTGCGATCGTATCTTGTCAGTAAAGCCAAACGCGGCATTATTGGCAAAAGTCGCTACGCTGTGCGCTTGCGACAGCAAATTAAAAAAGCCGCAGAAGATCGAAAGCCTGCCTTGATTTTCGGTGAACCCGGCCTGGAAAAAGACAATATCGCTACCCTCATTCATTTTGGTTCCGCATACCGACGCGAACCCATTATTAAAGTAGATTGCAGCACTGTACAGGCAAGTGGTGCAGAACTATTCGGCCGCGCCAGTGGGAAACCTGGACTGATTGAATACCTCAAAGACGGCACTTTAATCCTCAATAATATTCAAGAACTGCCGCCAGAACTCATTCCTCAACTCGTCACTCTGCTAGAAACTGGCACCTACACACCCGTTAGCCGTCCGGAAGAACGCCCTGCCGAACCTCGTGTTTGTCAGGCTCATATCATTATGATTTCAGAAAAAACCCTACCGGGAATTGAACGGCGGGCAGAGCATTTAATCAAAGTCCCACCGCTACGAGTGCGAAAAGTGGATATTGGTGCTCAGATGGACTACTACATCAGCTTAGTATGTCGAGCCAGAGGAATTGCCAAACCCAAGGTAACGCCAGAAGCTCTGCGTCGATTACAAGCATACGATTTTCCAGGGAACTTGAGGGAATTAGAAAATCTAGTCGAACGAGCAATTGTCCAGTTGGGTACTGGTAAAGAACTTACGGAAGAACTTGTTTGGCCGTCTCAAAGCAAGAAAAAACAATTCCGATTGAATCTCTTGAATGCTTACCCCGGTTTGAGGCGATTTTTAAGGAGCCCTTGGTGGCCTGATCGGATTAATTATGGCGTAACGTTGTGGCTGTTTGCTCTAGTTGTAATCGTGGGATTTGTTGGTCCTCAAAATCGCCAGGAAAATTTTACCTTAAATCTGTTTTGGGCATGGTGGTGGCCCTTAGTTCTAATCGCTTTTCCCTTCGTCGGCCGCCTCTGGTGTGCGGTTTGCCCCTTCATGATTTATGGAGAAGTTACTCAAAAACTCTCCCTTTGGCTTTGGCCCCGTCAACTGAAGCGTTGGCCACGAGAGACGGCTGAAAAATGGGGCGGATGGTTTTTGTTTAGTTTATTTGTCCTGATTTTCTTATGGGAAGAGCTTTGGAATTTAGAAAATACTGCTTACCTTTCCGCTTGTTTGCTCCTATTAATTACTGCTGGAGCAATGATTTTTTCGGCAATTTTTGAGCGCCGATTTTGGTGTCGGTACCTGTGTCCCATTGGGGGAATGAATGGTTTATTTGCTAAGTTATCGATGACAGAGTTAAGGGCGCAACAAGGCACTTGTTCAGCAGAATGCACCACTTATCAATGTTACAAAGGTGGCCCGCAAAAAGGGGAGGGCTTGGAAACCCAAGGGTGTCCTTTGTATTCTCACCCCGCTCAGCTAGAAGATAATCGAGACTGTGTATTGTGCATGACTTGTCTGAAAGCTTGTCCCCACCGCTCAGTCGAGGTAAATTTGCGCCCCCCAGGAATTGAGCTGTGGACAACTCATATTCCCCGTACCTATGAAGTTGCATTGTTGCTTTTATTGCTGAGTGGCATATTCCTGCATCGATTGCCAGAAGTGCAAGCTGAGTTAGGGTTATCACTAGATTTGACGGATTTTTGGCAACACTTGGGCTTCTCACTTGTGGTTTTAGGGGTTCCTGCGATGATTGTGTTCATCGCTTATGGGGTGATGCAGGGGTTTTACCAATTCATCCACTTGCTCAATCCCAAAAATCAGAGTCCTAAACCTAAATCGTTTGTTGAGTTGGCGTATGGTTACTTGCCCTTAGTCCTGGCTGGGAACTTAGCTCACTATTTACGCTTAGGTTTGAGTGAAGGAGGGCGTCTTTTGCCTGTTACTTTTGCTACATTTGGTCTGAATGGCGAAGGGTTGCCGATGTTTGTTGCTCATCCGGCGGTGATTGCGTTTTTGCAGGGAGTAACGCTGATTGCAGGTGTGGTGTTATCGATTTTATTGACTCAAAAAATCGCTTGTCAATCTGTGCGATCGCTTTTTGTGCAACACCTAACGTTGGTTTTCTTAGGAGTTTGTCTGTGGCAGATTATCGTCGGTTAATACTTAGTTGGGTTCAATCGGAGTAGATAAAGCGTTCCTACGCTCTGCGTAGGAACGAGAGTTTCCCCCAACTTGGCAGTCCCCAGTTTGGATTAGCGCAAGTTCTCAGGTGGGTTATCGGGAACAACCCAGGAATAAACAGTATGTACACGAGATGGACCTTGGACTTGCACGGTTTGTTCTGGCTTCCACTCACCCATGTCGAAATCGTGGGATACAATCCGGGTGCCGGGTTTGAGTTCTTTAAATAGCTTTGGTCGTAGCTTTACATTCAGTTGAGGCAGCAAGTAGAGAGTGACAACACTGGCTTGGCTAATATCAGTTTCAAATAAGTCTTGTTCCAAAAATTGTACGCGATCGCTAACACCTGCGGCTTGAGCATTTTGATTCGCTTCTTGAACCAATTCTGGGCGAAGTTCTATACCCACGCCTCGTGTTCCAAACTTTTGTGCGGCTGTAATGGGAATACGTCCATCACCACTCCCTAAATCGTATAGAACATCGTTTTTCCCCACCTTCGCCAGTTCCAGCATTTTATCTACCACAACCTCTGGTGTAGGGACATAAACGACATCAGGCTCCCGTTGTGGGGTTGGAGTTTCGGTAGCTGGGGAGGGTGATTGAGCGACTGGAGTTGAGCTCTGGATTTCGGTTTCTGCTTGTTGGGGTTGAGGCGTGAGCGCTTGTTGCTGAGCACACCCTGTTACCACAACACTCCCCGCACTCAAACTGGTGGCAAGCAACAAAAATATTCGGTGTAACTGCATAATCAATTTCTCCTGATAAACTTAGATTGAGTTCTAATGAGCTGTTTGTTTAAGAAGGCTTACGCCGCATCCAGAGCAACAAGGGTATACCTGCCGCTACGACAGCAACGCCGACCATTGCTCCAATCCCGGTATAAGCAAGACTGGAGTAGAGTAGATAACCACTCATAAAGCAAAACAAAATCGGTGTCAGGGGATAGAAAGGAACCCGGAAGGGTCGAGGAATATCCGGTTCTTTTGCTCGTAAAACCAACAATGATATTCCTGTGAGTAAGAAGAAAAACCAAAAGACGGGAGCTGTGTAGTCTACCATCGTCTCAAAGCCTTTACGGGTAAGACTGCCCAACAACACCAACCCCAGAGCAATTGCACCCTGTACCAGTAAGGCTTGGCTGGGTGTATTGGCGGTGCGGTGCCAACGTCCGAGGTAAGAGAATAGGGAAAAGTCTTTTCCTAAAGCATAGTTGGTTCTGGCCCCTGTAAAAATTGTGGCGTTCATTGAACACAACGCCGTTACTGTAATTAACAAACTGATGAGTATAGCTCCCGGTTCGCCCAGCGCTTGACGCATCAAATCGGCTGCCACGGCGTTAGACTGCTGCATTCCAGAAAGTCCCAATCCTTTGAGGTAAGCTAGGTTAATAAGCAGGTAAATGCTGCTAATGATACCGATACTTACCAAAAGCGATCGAATCATGTTGCGTTTGAGGTTATGCAACTCTGCCGAGATATAAACGGCTTCATTCCATCCGCCATAAGATAGCAACACAAAAACCATTGCTAAGCCCAGGTTGGTTGAAGAGGCAGGTTCTTGGGGTACTGTTGGTGCAGGGCTAGACGTTGCCAAAAAACCAAAAACTATTAAAAACAGTAAGCCGAGGACTTGTATCGCGGCTAACCCATTCTGCGCCTGCTTCCCTTGTCTAACGCCCAGGAGATTTAATCCTGTGAAAAATGCGATCGCTATGGCAGCATAAATAGATGGCGAATATGCACCCAATGACACCACTTGTGAGGCATAATCACCAAAGACAAAGGCTAAAAGTGCGATCGAACCCGTTTGCAGCACCGTCATCCGCGCCCAGGCAAACAGAAAAGCGATCGGTTTGCCAAAAGCACGCATCAGGTAGTGGTAGTTACCTCCAGGATGAGGATACGCTGTCGCCAATTCGGCATAGCAAAGTGCCCCAACCAGGGAAATTACCCCTCCTAAAAACCACACCACCATAACTAAGGTGGCACTTCCAGCATTGGCAGCAACTAGGGATGGAGTTTCAAAAATGCCAGCCCCAATGACAATCCCAACGATAATAGCAACAGCATCAAGAAAAGCCAGGGTTGGCTTAGGAACTATTGCTGGGTTGGCTTGGACAGCAAGATCTTTTGAGCGACTTTTCACATTCGGCTTACAAAAAACATCATTACTGACCTGAAAAGAACATGGCTGAAATCCTTGCAAAACCTGGAATTTCCAAGACCTAGAATTTAGGAGTTGATTTCAGCCCTTCAGGTCACGTAAAACTTCAGTCATGGGTTAGATATTAAAAAAAATTTACAAATTAATCCCTCTGTCTTTAGCTAGACTTCACAGGCAACTCAATATGACGAAAGTCATGATTGAACTGATAGAGGGGACTTCGCACAGAGAGTTAAGAAGTAGGGTGCATACAGCTAATATCGTTTCTTCTTAAGTTGGTTAGAGATCACTGACACGGGGACGCTCCAGATGCTCTAGACGCAGAGATTAAAAATTCGTAGTACTCGCTGTCGCGAGAAGCAAGCTACGTAATTCGCAATTGACGGACGTTACGGCTCGCTATGCTCGCCAGACGGCGATTTAGACCCCGACTGCACTAGAGCGACGTGCGTTGTCGGGGACTCTAGCCCACCTTTTAATTACGTTAGCGTAGCGGGACGAAGTCCATTACGAATTCATAATTACGAATTATCGTTGATTTGTAGCAAACATTTAGGTATTTGATATAACTTCTGTAGTATGCATTTATTGGTTAATTTGTCAAGTTGCTTCCCTCCAATTCAGAATTATGAATTCGGAAAGAGGAATAGACTTTTTTTAAACTTTACTAAATCTTAAAAGTTGATTTTTGAAATTTAAAATTACAGATATTAAATCATCTTGAAAAGATTTTTCGGAGAGCCACTGACTGGACTGTTCAGTATCTCAGACAAAATCCGATTTTATAACCTCCCGTTCAATGTTATTGATTTTTCTCTCCCAACCTCGGGGAATTTCTCCAGCGTTAAGAAGGGGCTTGTCACTTGACTATTGAATAAGTTAAGGTAGCGCACAGCCTATAACAGTGGTTTCATCATTACCGAATCTGGGTTGCATCTCATGTCTGCCAATGTACTGTCAACACCTCTGTGCAGAATGAGTGTTCTAGGAGCTTATATCTAAATTTTCAACATATTAAGCGCCATAAGTAGGTGTTCATCGCTCCTGCCAATATCAGAGGCGATAACCCTTAACTTTGGCATTAACTCAGCCCTTTAATTTTTATACGGAACTTATTCAGTTTCTCAAAAACAGCTTAACCACTGGACGGCGGAATCATTGCTGGCTATGTGCTAATTTCCGTCTCAACTATGAACAAAATTCAACAAGTAGGAAGAAACCTGAATAGATGGGGAAGAAGTATCAAATTTTCCGGTCTTTTAGGACTTCTTATTGCCTGTATCCTGATATCTCAATTTTGGGTGAAACCAGCACTGACACAAGAAAGTGTAACCATTACCGCATTAATCAACGCTGGTGAAGTTCAACAGTGGAAGGATATGATTGTCAAGGACTTTGAGCAAGAAAACCCAGGAATTCATCTGGAAATCATCGAAGCTCCTAACGCCACAGATTTAACTGAAAATCTTTATACCTCGGCTTTCATACTAGGCGATTCACCCTATGATTTGGTTTACATGGATGTCATTTGGACATCTAAATTTGCTGCGGCTGGTTGGCTTTTAGATTTGAGCGATCGCATTTCTCCAGATGAGTTAAAAACCTTCAATACTAAAGATGTAGAAGCAGGAATCTACAAAGATAAACTTTATCGAATTCCCCTCCGTTCCGATGCGGGAATGCTCTACTACCGTACAGATTTATTGGAGAAAATTGGAGCCAAATCACCAGAAACCTTTGAGGATTTAGTCAACGTTTCTAAAACATTGCAAGAAAAAAAAGCCACTCGTTGGGGTTATGTCTGGCAAGGAGCGCAATACGAAGGCTTGCCAGCTATGTTTGTCGAAATTTTAGAAGGATTTGGTGGCTTTTGGGTGAATCCAGAAACCAATGAAGTCGGCATCGATAAACCTGAAGCCATTCAAGCCGTTGAATTTTTACGAAGCGTCATTAAGGAGGGTATTTCTCCCCCTGGAGTCACGACATATCGAGAAGAAGACACTCGACGCTTATTTATCAGTGGTGAAACTGCTTTTTTGCGTAACTGGCCCTATGTTTGGGCAACCGCAAATGAAGACGGTTCAAAAATAAAAGGCAAGATTGGGATTAAACCTATGGTTCATGTTCCTAATGCAAAAGGAGGTGCTTGTTTAGGAGGCTGGGGAATGGGAATTGCTAAAACTTCCAAACATCCTGAAGAAGCGTGGAAAGCGATTCAGTACTTTACTAGTAAAGAGGCGCAACGTCGGTTTACGTTGGAGACAGCGAGTATTTCCAGCCGACGAGATTTATTTTCCGACCCAGAGGTTATTGCCAAATACCCCCACTATCCCCAATTCCAAAAAATTATAGAAAGTGCTGTCTTGCGTCCACCCATCGCCCAGTATGCCCAAGCCTCAGATATTTTGCAGCGCTACCTGAATGCTGCTTTGAGTAATAAAAATATGAGTGCAGAAAAAGCGATGAAAGCTGCTGCGAATGAAACCCGCAATCTTTTGGGAGCAACTTAAAAAAGCATAACTTCGAGAAGGGCGAAGCATTTGCGGATAAAAACCCTGATATCACCAATAAATCCGGGTGTCAATGCTGACGCTCGAAAGCTCGCTACCGTACGCTAACGCCCCTACAGCCAAATATTGACTTCTGCCAGAGGTCTAATGACCAATGACTAATGACTAATCAATGAAAGCTAATCCGATTCAAACCGAGGAACAAAGAACAGGCTGGCTGATGCTAGCGCCTGCCTTAATACTACTATTGCTAGTCTTTGCCTATCCGATTTTGCGTTCATTTTTGATGAGTGTGTTTACTCAGAATTTAGGGACGCAGCTAAAACCTGTTTTTTCGGGATTAGACAATTATGTGCGGATGGTGGGGGATGGTAGATTCTGGCAGAGTCTTGGGAACACGACTATTTTCACCTGTGTATCCGTTGTTTTAGAATTAATTTTTGGGATGGCGATCGCATTAATTCTCAATCCAGCCTATAAAGGACGGGCAGTAGTCCGAACCGTTGCCCTGTTACCTTGGGCATTGCCAACAGCACTTTTGGGTTTAGCTTGGACGTGGATTTTTAACGACCAATTCGGGGTTTGGAACGACATCTTAATGCGTCTGGGCATGATTCAAACTGGAGTCAACTGGTTAGGAAATCCCGTCACAGCAATGATGGCAGTCATTGCTGCCGATGTTTGGAAAACCACACCCTTTATCAGTATCTTATTGCTTGCAGGCTTGCAATCAATTTCCGAAGACCTTTACGAAGCTTATGCCATGGATGGCGCAACACCTTGGCAAAGTTTTATCAACATTACGCTGCCTTTGTTGATGCCACAAATTTTGATTGTATTGCTATTTCGCTTTGCTGGGGCGTTTGGAGTATTCGACCTCATTCAAGTGATGACAGGAGGCGGCCCTGGGGGTGCAACTGAAGTGGTATCACTCTATATCTATGCTACAGTCATGCGTTATTTAGATTTTGGATATGGTGCAGCTTTGGTTGTGGTGACATTTCTTTTTTTGGTAGCTGTTGTGTTGATGGGAAGTTTTTTACTGAGTAAATATAGGGCTAATATTTCAGGAAGTAATTAAAAAATAACGACAGGTGGGCATTGCCTATGCTTAATCTTGCAATCCTCATAAAAACTTTTTTAGGCAATGCCCACCCTACAGCTTCATCCGAAAAAATATATTTTACCTCTTCAATCCTCTTGAGAGGATTTGAGCTATAAGCCAGGGATTTAAATCCCCGGCGGATGAACGAATAAATCTAACAAAAGAGTTAAGAAAAATCCTCAATCCAAATGACTGTAACTCAAAAAATCGAGACCAATCATACTCAAGTCAGTAGTGGAATAAATCTCCTACGGACTGTTATCCTCCCAATAGGAATCTTAGTACTCTTAATCTTTTGCCTAGCACCAGTTCTCTGGCAATTACTTACCTCTATTAAGCTAGACCAGGATATATCTGCCGTTCCCAATGTTTACGTTCCCAGTCAATATACCTTTAAACACTATATTGACTTATTCCTACGTCGCCCTTTTGCGCGGTACATCCTGAATAGCGCATTTGTATCTCTTGTCTCTACATTTCTCTGCTTAGCAATAGGAACCCCAGCCGCTTACGCTCTCGCCCGGTTGCGATTGCCGGGAGAAAATATTATTCTGGCAGGCATTTTATCGATTACTTTATTTCCCTTTGTTTTGTTCTTCTTGGGTTTGCTAGAAGTTATCCAACTGCTGAAACTGGGGAATAATTACTTGGCTTTGATTATTCCTTATACAGCAATCAATTTACCCTTAACTGTTTCATTGATGCGAAGTTTCTTTCTTCAGTTGCCAGTAGAGTTAGAAGACGCGGCGAAAGTAGATGGCTACAACACCTGGCAAATGTTGACCCAAATTTTGTTACCAATGACGGTGCCTGCACTGATTACAACGGGAGTTCTTACCTTTATCTTTGCGTGGAACGAGTTTATTTTCGCCCTTACGTTCGTTACTCGTGAATCCATGAAGACAATTCCCGTTGCTACTGCACAGTTAGGTACAACATCGGTATTTGAATTACCCTACGGTGCCATTGCAGCAGCTACGGTTTTGGGAACACTGCCTTTAGTATTACTCGTGCTGTTATTCCAGCGTCGGATTGTTCAAGGACTAACAGCAGGTGCGATTAAAGGTTAAAGTTTATTAGACCTCTTGCACGCACTCAATCGACCTCGTCAATCAATCAAATTCATCTGCGTTTATCTGCGTTTATCTGCGGTTCATAAACTCAACTCAGTATTTTGGCGAGAAGCCTCTTGTTAACGCTTGAGTGCCAAAGTCAATCCATCAGCAATAGGGACAAGACTTAACGTTATCCGTTCATCTTGGTGTAACTTCTTGTTAAGAGAACGAATTTTATTGGTACGGTTGCCTTGTTCCTGAGAGTCAGCGACCCGTCCTGACCAAAGTACATTATCAATAGCAATTAAACCACCGGGGCGAATTAACTGGAGCGATCGCTCATAATACTCCTCATAATGGCTCTTATCCGCATCAATGAACGCAAAATCAAAGGTTCCCGCCTGTCCCGATGCTAAAAGTTCATCGAGGGTAGAGACTGCGGGTGCTAGTCGTAAATCAATTTTGTCGGCTACTCCTGCCGCTTCCCAATAGCGACGAGCAATGGCAGTGTATTCTTCACTCACGTCACAAGCGATAATTTTGCCATTGGGAGGGAGTGCTAACGCCACGCATAAAGAGCTGTAACCTGTAAAAACACCTACTTCTAATGTTTTTGTGGCACCGAGCAACTGTACTAGCAACGCCATGAATTGACCCTGTTCTGGCGCAATCTGCATCATTGCCATAGGATGATTGGCAGTTTCTTCCCGCAGTTGCCGGAGAATCTCCGGTTCTCGCAAGGAAACGGACAATAGGTAATCGTAAAGTTGATCATCTAAGCCAAGTGTCTTTTTTGACATGGTGGGTGTATTGCGAATGAGTGATAGGTAAGAGGTAATGGATAGTGGACTTAAACCGAATGGCACTGACATAAGCCCTGAACTAAAGTACTCTTCGAGAACGCTACTCTTCGAGAACGCTTCGCGAACGCGAACGGGCTTAAAGCTAAAACCCGTTAAGACGGGTTGAAAAGGTTGCCCAGTAAGCTTTAGCTGACTTAAGCTTTGAGCCGGAAATTTATTTCCAGGCTATACAAGTCAGTGCCATTCGACTTAAACCAATTTCTGATTACCACTGCTTATCCTATCGTTGGGACGTGATATGCGTAGAACTGTAAGATTGATCATCAGTGTTGTTTTAACGGTGTTTTGCTTCGTGGCACTGACGGCTTGTGGGACAAGTACGCCACCTCTGAGTTTGGTACCCAGTAAGCAAATCGTGGAAAAAGCGATCGCATTTCAAGTTCAGCAAACCCGGCAGCGACTCACTCAAAAATTGCGATCGGCACCGCCCAACTTTGAAATCACTCAGGTAAAATTCAAGCAACTCGAACCGTTGTACCTTGACAATTTACCCACTTATCATATTTTTGGTAGCTATAGTCTCAACAATAAGCTGTCGTCTCAACAAATTTCTCAGCAATACCCCTTCGATGTTTACCTCCAGCGTCAGCCACAAGGTAAAACTTGGCGTCTACTCGTACCGGAAGGGATTAGCAATGGTACTCCAGTCAACTGGCGTACCTACTTAATTCCATAAAGGGTTCTTCTGTCAATGCCCATCTAGGGCATAGGTATTTTCAGCAGTTTTTTCTAAGCTTGTAACAAATCTCAATATTACAGTGCTGGTAGAGGTTGCTATGTTATCCAGCCGTTTGCCTGAGCCTTCCCTTGCGATTGAACAAGTTTTAGATTGCCTGGGAGCGATCGCACTTGGTATTCATCAAACCCAACCCTTACAAAATATCCTGAACACAGCCGTTGAAGAAGTGTACAAACTTTTGCAAACGGACAGAGTTCTCATTTATCGCTTCGGGCCCGATGGCCGTGGTATTGTGGTGGCTGAGTCGGTGAGTTCTAGCTGGATATCTATCATCAGCCAAACCATCAATGACCCTTGCTTTACCAGTAACAAAGCTCAAGTGTACAGGCAAGGTCACTTTAGCGCTATTGCAGACATTTACACCGATGAACTTCAACCTTGTTATGTGGAATTATTAGCCCAGTTTCAAGTACGGGCAAATTTAGTCATTCCCATCCTGCCAAACCCTTCAGAATCAGAAGCTTCAATCCAAAATCCAAACTCTAAAATCCAAAATTCATTATGGGGATTGCTCATTGCTCATCACTGCTCTGAAGCTCGGCAGTGGCAACCGTTGGAGGTAAAATTACTCCAACAAGTAGCACAACAAATAGCGATCGCAATTCAGCAAACACAAATTTACCAGCAAACCCAAACCGAACAACAGCAGCGACAAGAAGCCCAAGCTAAACAACAAGCGAGTGAGCAATTTTTGCACAGCATTTATGATGGCGTAGCCCATTCAATTTTTGTCGTTGATGTGCTGCCATCGGGTGAATTTCGCTTTGCTGGCTTAAACCCCACCCATGAGCAATTATCTGGATTGGGGACAGAAGAAATTCAAGGCAAAACACCCGAACAAGTACTCCCACTTGAGGTGGCGGCGGCTGTGTCTGCTAACTATACTCGGTGTATCCAAGCGGGAACGACAATTACCTACGAAGAGTGCTTACCCTTTCAAGGCAAAGAGACTTGGTGGCTAACCACTCTGACTCCGTTACGAGATGCACAGTCTCGGATTTATCGCCTGACGGGTACCAGTATCAATATTAGCGATCGCAAGCAGGCAGAACAAGGCTTAAGAATACAACAAGAATTCCTTGGCAATGTGATTGATACAAACCCGAACTTGATTTTTGTCAAAGACTGGGAAGGGCGATTTAAGCTAGCCAATCAAGCCCTTGCAGACATTTATGGGACAACCGTTGAAGATTTAATCGGCAAAACAGATGCTGATTTTAATTCTAATCGTGCAGAAGTAGAACAATATCTTCAAGATGATCGAGAGGTGATGGAAACTTTGCAGGCTAAGTACATTTCCGAAGAAACTCTCACCTCTGCTAATGGAGAAGTTCATTACTTGCAAACCATCAAGAAACCCCTACTATCGCCCGATAATCAGGCGCGTTATGTTCTTGTCACTGCAACTGATATTACAGCTCGCAAACGAGCAGAACAAGAACGTGACAAGGAAGCCAGCGAAAGGCATCGTTTATTCCAACAAATTGAACAACAAAATCAAACCTTAGAAGCCGAAGTCCAAGAGCGCACTGCTTTACTCAGTTACATCAACAAACAACTCCTTGATGAAATTCGAGAACGTCAGCGATTGCTGATCCAAATTGAGCAGCAGGCAAGAACATTGGACACGGTTCTCTCTGCTTCTCCCGATGATATTTATATGTTCGATAGAGAGGGAAACTACCTCTACGCGAACCCTGGTGCGCTACAGTCTATGAGCCTATTTCTCCAAAAGCAACAACCGCTACAGCTCTCCGAAATTGTCGGCAAAACAGGGGATGAATTAGGATTTCCTTCAGGCTGGATGGAGCCACATAAAGCTCGTTTAGAACAGGTATTCGTAACAGGCAAATCTTTAATCGGCGAAATCAACTATCCCTGGAACAACAAGATGAGGTATCGAGACTATATCATTACCCCACTCTCCGATTCAGATGGCAGGGTTGAAAAAGTTGTCGTTACTAGCAGGGATATTACTGATCGCAAACGAGCGGAGTTGGCGCTGCAAGAATCGAATCAAAAAATTACCAATATTTTTGAAAGCATTACAGATGCCTTCTTTGCTCTTAACGGTGAATGGCAATTTACCTATCTCAACCCTAAAGCAGAGCAGATTCTAGAACGAACACAACAAGAACTTCTCGGTAAGAATGTCTGGGATGAGTTTCCAGAATCTGTAGGTTCGATATTTGACCAAGAATATCACAGAGCGATATCAGAGCAGGTCAGTATTGCTTTTGAAGGATTTTATCAGACCCTTAATAGCTGGCTTGAAGTTCGTGCTTATCCGACAAGAGATGGTTTAGCTGTCTATTTTAGAGATATCACTGAGCGCAAGCAAGCAAACGATAGAATCAAAACGTCTTTGCAAGAAAAAGAAACTCTTCTCAAAGAGATTCATCATCGCGTTAAAAACAATTTGCAGGTCATTTCCAGCTTACTGCGGTTACAGTCAAGGCAAATTCAAGATCAACAAAGTCTTGCATTATTTAAAGATAGTCAGAATCGAGTGCAGGCAATGGCACTGATTCACGAACTTCTTTACCAATCTCCCAATTTAGCTCAAATTGAGTTCCAAGACTATATCCAAACGCTAGTTGGTAACTTGTGTCGCTCCTACGATGCTTACAAACAGGGAGTCATTGTGCAAATCAACGTAGAGCAAGTTTATCTAACCCTTGATACAGCCATTCCTTGTGGCTTAATTATCAATGAACTTGTTTCTAATTCTCTCAAACACGCCTTTCCCCACCATCAGGGAGGTGAAATTTGTATTAGCTTTCATGCGATGGGCAAGAACCAATTTATCCTCAGTGTGAGTGATAATGGCGTTGGCATGGAGCCAGACTTTGATTTTTGCAACACGAACTCCCTTGGCTTACAGCTAGTATGCCGCTTAACCAAGCAGCTAGAAGGAAGTATTAAACTGCATCAAGAACAGAAAACTTTATTTAAAATTACTTTTGCTACTCCTAAATAACTGAGATATACTTTCGGTGGCTTTTTGGCTCAATTTGTAGTTAGATATACTTATACAGTCTATCTATTAAGATAAAATATAGGTTTTTAGTGATAAAACTCAGGAAGCTACATCTATCTACACTCAAAGCGCAACTTTGGATAAAAATAGGCTCTCTACTCAAAAGCCCTTGACTATGCCTAACGCTAAGCTTCTGATTGTTGAAGACGAAGAGATCGTCGCTTTCGACATGGAAAGTACCCTCAAAGGATTGAACTACGACGTTCTGGGTATTGTTGCCTCCGGAGAAGAAGCGATCGCAACTGCTGCCACAACCCAACCCGATTTAGTCCTGATGGACATTATGCTCAAAGGTCGCATTGATGGCATCGAAGCAGCTAGAGAGATTAGAAGCCTTTTTCATATTCCTGTCATCTATCTAACGGCATATGCTGATGCTGATACTTTAGAGAGAGCAAAAGCAACCGAACCCTTCGGGTACCTGATTAAGCCCTTTGAGGAGAAAGAATTACAGACAACTATTGAAATTGCTCTGGCGCGTCATCAATCAGAAGAAAGAATGCGTCAGAGATTAGAGCAAGAGCAGGAAAATAACGAGCAAAAATCTCAGTTTATCTCCATTGCCTCGCACGAATTTCGCACCCCCTTGGCAACCATTCACTCTTCAAGCGCTCTTCTACAGCGCTACTGTCGGGATGCCATGGATGAGAAGAAAAGCAAACATTTCCAGCAAATTCAAACATCAATTGATCAAATGACTCAATTGCTGGATGATGTACTAGTTATTGGTCAAGCTGACGCAGGCAAATTAGAGTTTAAAGCAGCTCCTCTGAATCTAGTAGAATTTTGCCGCAACTTAGTAGAAGAACTACAACTCAATGCAGGCAACCACCACAAAATTGCTTTCACCAGTCAAGGAAACTGCGCCAATACCTGTCTAGACGCTACTCTACTACGGCGAATTTTAACTAATTTACTCTCTAATGCCATCAAGTACTCTCCTCAAGGAGGAGATGTCTTTTTTGAACTTTCCTGCCAAGCTGAAGTAGCAAAATTTTGTGTTAAAGATGAAGGCATTGGTATTCCTCCAGAAGAGCAAAAAGAGTTATTTACACCATTTCATCGAGCTGCCAATGCACAAAAAATTAAAGGCACTGGGTTAGGTTTGTCGATTGTTAAACGGTGTGTGGATGTGCATGGAGGCCAGATTTCTGTAGACAGTAAAATTGGGTTAGGGACAAAGTTTACTGTTACCCTTCCTCTTGAGGGGGGAAAGGGGAAAGGTTAAGGGAGAAAGGGGAAAGGGGAGACTGGAGCCTCCCGAACCTAGTTTCCTTTTCTCAGCCTGGAAACGAGAATTTGACGATTCTGCTTCCAGGGAAAATTTTGAATATAGCAGTTCTCAAATGAATGGAGTACACCTAACTTCTGCCATCTGCCTCCTGCCTTGGAGCTTTAAAGCCAACTGCTTTGTACCTCATCCAATTGAGAAACGCTA
>CBKWLJ010000171.1:0-17214 GCA_966675205.1 uncultured bacterium | reverse complement strand
CGAATGGGAAGATTAGCAATTAACGCCGTTACCCGTTGATTACTCTCCAAAGCAATTTCCAATCCCTCGGTATCAATTTCAACGTAGCGAGAAACGACTTCCAAGATTTCATTACGCATCTTCTCAATCATCTCCGGAGTGAGGTCAGCGCGATCATGGGCAATAACGAGTTTAAGGCGGCGTTTTACTTCCGCCCGACTGTTGCCGGGACTACTCCAGGGAAAAAGTCGTTCTAGAAGTTCGCTAATCATGGGGCTTGGAGAGGGGTGAATCTGCATTAAGAAGGTGAAAAACGTAGAAGAACAAAGCTCAAAATTCAAGATCAAAAATTAAAACATTCAAAGTAAATGGCTTCTGTTTAAAGTGAAGAATTTTAAGGGAGAATAGGGCGGGTCATTCCATTGCCGCCCCTAAAGCACTAAAAACTTAACCACGGAACAGACGGCGGATACGACTGAGTAGATTATCGTGTTCTGCCATTAAGTCGAGGAAGGGTATTTTCTCACCTTCTAAGCGCCTCGCAATGTTGTTGATTGCGATTCCTGGAAGGGAAACCTGTTCCCCTAAAACTAAGGGTTCTCCTCGGTTACTGGAGACGATAACACGTTCATCATCAGGGATGATGCCAATTAAAGGGATGGCAAGAATTTCTTGAACATCTTCAACCGACATCATTTGATCAGCTTGTACCATGGCGGGTTTCAAGCGATTGACAATCAGGTGAGTTTTCTTGATGCCTTGGGCCTCTAGCAAACCCACTACCCGGTCAGCATCCCGCACGGCAGCAATTTCTGGTGTTGTGACAATTAGGGCTTCTTTCGCCGCTGCGATCGCGTTTTGGAAGCCGGTTTCAATTCCCGCTGGACTGTCAATTATGACATAGTCAAACTTATCAGCTAGCACACTGATAAGCTTCTTCATTTGAGCAGGATTTACGGCTTCCTTCATGCGACTTTGAGCCGCCGGTAGCAACACTACACCCTCTTGACGCTTATCTTTGACCAACGCTTGCTCTAAGCGGCATTGACCCGCCAAAACATCTAAAGCGGTGTAGACGACCCGATTTTCCAGTCCCAACAGCAAATCTAGGTTTCTTAAACCAAAATCCGCATCGACTAGAGCAATTTTACGACCGCAACGTGCGATCGCCATTCCTAAATTAGCAGTAACTGTAGTTTTACCCACCCCTCCTTTACCGGAGGTGATGACAATAATACGACTCATGAACTTAACGAAAAGTGGGTCTTGGCAAAATCATTAGCTCTTGCGATACGAATCCCCTCCGGTGCCACATAAGCGACTTCCGGATAGAACTGCTCCGGAGGCGTTGCTGGTGCTCTAGCGACAGCATCCGCAATCCGCAGTTGAGTTGGTTCCATCTGGAGTGCCATAATTCGGCAAGCTCGATTGCCATTCGATCCAGCATGAGCCACTCCTCGAAGACGCCCCCAGATGAATATATCCCCTGCTGCGATCACTGTACCGCCCGGATTTAGGTCTCCTAATATAACAATAGTGCCAGGATGGCGAACTTCAACACCTGAACGTACTGTTAATTGCAAGTATAGGGGTTCTGTGAGTAATTCAGTCGGTTCAGCAGCCTGCTGATGGAGAGAATAGGTGGGGGCTTGTTGTTCTACCGAATAACCTGCGGTAGCTGCTGCCACAGCGGTTTGTCGGCGACTGGTGTAAACTCGTTGGAGCTGAAGCTGCATTTCTTTGAGGGCATCATCAAGTGCCTGTAGCTTCATGCCATCCAAGAGTTGGTCTTGTGCCATCAGATGCACCCCAGTATTTTCCTGCCAAAAGCGTTCACCGGCATTGAGGCGATGCTTGAGTTGCTGCCACAGATCTGACCAACTGGCAGAACCTGGTGTTTCTGTTTCCGGAGGCAAGATTAACAGCAATCGCTCCCCATCACTTTTTAAACGGACTTGAGATTGGTAATCCGCTACCGATTCGCTTGGGGGAACCGTTGATATTGGGGATTGTTCGGCTGATTGTTCGGCAGAATCAATGGGTAATTGTTCGGCTGATTGTTCGGCAGAATCAGAAGTCATGCAACGACTCTTTTGTTACGTCGGCGAACCCACTAGACTAAACGACATCGTACCTCAAGTGCAAGCCCCTAATCTCGAAAACTCACAAAATTTTTGAAGTGAATGTTTTTAATTGTGATGCACCCTGATCGCATTTTTAGCAGTTGAGCAGGAATTAGGACTGTGCTCGTTGACTCAAACAATTTAGCAGGCTTGATGGATCGCTCGTTAAGAGGACTGAACCGTCAGGCAATATTGCTCCACCCAAGTCTGCCCCTGTGAAGTCGGCATCCTTACAATAGGCTCCACTCAAATCTGCTCCACGTAGGTTTGCACCACGCAGGTTTACCTTATGCAAGTTCGCCCAAACGAGCTCTGCCCCAGTCAAGTTTGCCCCAGCGAGGTTGGCTTCACGTAAGTCTGCCCGACTTAAGTTTGCTCCTTTTAAATTGGCTTGTTCTAGCACAGCGCCTTGAAACTTCGCTTCACTTAAGTCTGCTTCCCTTAAATCTACACCCCGCAGCACTTGCTCTTTCAGTTCAATTCCTTGAAATTCCCGTTCTCCTTCTGCATACTGCTGTAGGAAATCACGAACTTTTTTTAAAGACTGCAATTTTCGGAAAACTTGCTGCTTGTGAGCAGCAGAAGAAAACTCTAGGTCTTTTTGAGGTTGTTCCCCGGTAGAGAGTTCCGGAAATTCTGCCTGCATTAAATGCTCTGTCTGAACAACCTCGGTATGGGAATGCTGAGACGAATTTGTGTTCGTATGTTGTAACTTCTGTTCCTTTTGTTCCTTGTTTTTTTTATCTACTAAGTTTGACCGCAACTGGGTACTAGGAACACTATCACCTCCACGCTGAGATTGGTTTTGAGGGACTTTTTCGGTGTGCCTTTGTGTTTCCCCGGTGTCTGGAGGTGTCTCATAATTCGTCTTGGTCATCATACCCGCACGATAAGTAGAAGCATTGGAAACTCGTTTAAATCGTTCAGTTCCGCTTTTGGGAATATCTCTAGCATTGTCTCCCATGTAATTCTGGGATTTCTCGCTATTCCAATGGTTTAATGCAATGGTTTGCGATCGCAAATGCTCTCGGTTCCGGTTGGTTTGATCATCTGGTAAATGCATAACTTTACGTTCATGAAGAACGTTGATAAATTGAACAGATTTAATCCTCAGGCGTTTTCCTGAGTCAGTGATTGAGCGAAATCTTAAAAATCCGTGAACCCTATCAATTTGAGGCGTGACGGAAAGCTGAAGGCTTGGTGAGTGAAATTCATTCTTGGGTGTGATGTGTATCTCTTGTTCCAGTGCTGATGCAATGCAAGAAAACGGCGAAAGCGGCTCTTGAACTGGAGTCCGGGCGACATCTACGTATGCCTTATTTGTCTAATCTGCTTCCTAAACAGGCTCCAATGTTGTCAGCTTAGTGAATACTTGCCAAGACAGCGGAAACCTCAGTCGCAAGGTTTGAGAATCCCCTATTATAGCGGTAAGTCTTAGTGGGGGAAGAGATTAAATTCATCTTGGAGGAAAATTGGTGGGGAACTCGAGGAGCACCGGGAGATGGGGCAGATGAGAAAGCTGGATAGAAAGATTTCCATATGTCCTGATGTACGCAATTTATGCGTCTATTGATCTAGCATCGCTTGTTTAGGGAAATTGAGGTGAGCGGCAAACGCTAAAAAAATGAGCGAGACATCCGTAGCTGTAGATTACGGTAAATTACCATGCTAGAGCATCGGTACAGTAATCGCTGAAACGACGATTGTTCGTATCAGCTCCTGCCTGCGCGTCTGCCTCCAAACCCTGGCGGAGCAACCACAGAGGGATTGCCCTACCATTTATGGGCTGTCCTTTCCTCCTTTTCCCTACCCTATGGCTTGACCTGACTGAGGCGTTTATAAGTCGTGGCTAAAGCGTTGGCATCCCCGACATTGCCCGGAAATAGCACTACTGGCAGATTAGGAAAGTGGGGATGGTCACAGGGAGTTCGTACCACTGAGCATCCGGGAATAATTTGACCGAGTAACCGTGCTGACCTTAAAGCAAGACCTGTACTCAAGACATCATTGGAGGTAATTCCTCCCTTACTAATCAGAAATCCAATATCTTTCGGCAATCCACGCACGATATCCATGAGTAATGAGGAAACGGCGGCCCCAAATGCTAGACGGGTTTGGGTATCTTCAAAGGTTAGCTCTTGGCGGCTAGTATAAACCACAGGTGTCTTCCCATCGGCATGAACCTCTGCAATGCGATCGCAAAGGGTTGCCAAAAGTGCTGTTCTTTGAGCGTCTGACTCATCGAGTAAATGAGCTACCTCTACCTCTATGCCGACAACACCCGGTTCTTGCAGCAGTTGCTCTAACTGTTGCGTTGTCTTTTTGACATGAGAACCGACAATTATCGCTCCGGGTTTACCCTGCCGCACGTACTGCGCCATATCTTCAGCAGCTACAGGTTGGGGGCCGAGGTTAGCAAGCGACGTTAACAGGCTAGCCGCACTGCGAAATAAAAAGTGTTTGCCCTCTGATGCGGCGGTTAAAACATCTGTTGCAAATTTGTCCAAATCAACTTGAGTTTCCCCATCAACCACACAGCACTGGTTCCCGTTGAGATGCTGGAGACGTTCTAAACTTCCTTGACGAATGTCTTCGAGTAAAAATCGCTCTACAGAGTCAGCCGAAATGCGGCCTTGGGTTTTCTCGGCAACATAGTCTGGCAAATAGCTGTAGTGATAACCAAAGACAGAATCCCGCGCAAACTCGGTTTCATGCACAGGTGTCGGAACGCCATCAATAATTAAGTAATGCACGCTATCACGAGTCACTCTGCCGCCTTCAAAGAAGGCAGGGACTAAGAAATGAGCATCAAAGGGGCCAACTTCTTCAGCGATGACGTCAGTTTCCACCGGGTAATGCCCCCGTAGCGTTGAGTCAGAACGACTGACAACTAGAAAATCTTTAATACCTTGAGTTTCCAGGGCAATTTTCAGGTTGTGGCAGACTTCTTGGGTAACGGCAGCAGCTTGATCGGGCGCGATCGCTCTGGTATTAGTTAGAACAAAAAAGATGGGGGAGTCATCCCTGAGTCCCAGCTCCAATGTCTCTACATCCCAGCGCGTTAGCAGTAGGCAACTGTGCACCGTCTGTGAACCGGTTGGGTCATCATCCAAAACAATAATTTTTGGTTTCGTAGTCATCTTAAATTTGATCGACGCGGAGTGACACTCAAAAAGCCAAGATTTTCTTAATTTACCTTGTTATAGCAGTCCTAAAGGTAAGGTAAGAAAAATAAACCGCAGATGTACGCAGATACACGCAAATAGTATCTGAAAGACAAGTCTCCAGTCCTCGATCTCGAATGGTCGTTCACTTTTAGGTGGGGTTTAAATCCCCTTTTAAAAGTCAATTACGAATTACGAACTACCAACTACGAATTATTAACGTTTGTTCTGTAATTTTTTCATTTCTTCAGAGACGCCTGCTGCAATCTGTAATGCTTCATGGAGCAGACGGCCGTACTCACTCGCTTGATCATGGACTTGCAGAGCCTGCAATGTTCTTAAATTGGTGGCTAAAAGCTCAGGATTGCTGAGCAGGAAGCTCTGATTTTCTCGAAGAATTTTCTCCGCTTTCAATGCTTTTACCAAATCTTCTCGCGTGAGGGTGAGTGCTTCAAGGACTTTTTTGCGTAAGAGAAGCTCATCGTAGACATCGCTTTTTTCCGTGGGAGAAGGACAATCGAGCGAACTTATTTGGGGCCTCCCCACCGACTCTAACTGCTCATTGATGTACACCGCTTTGATCACAGCATTATATCGATCTACTTCATCGAGTAAAGCGCATAACGTTGCAGGACTGTTGCGTTTTAACCATAGCCATCGTACTGCTAAGATGACAAGGGGCACAATGATAAGAGTAATCAGCGTGGCAAGCAGTGAAGAACCGATGAAGGGAAGAATCACGAAAACATGCAAAAGCCCAACAATAATGGGAGTTAGCGCAAGGCTCAACAAAAGCTCTTGAAATAAAAAATTGAATCGTCCTTTGGGATTGGCGAGAATAGTTGGTCTAAAAATCTCAGTTGGTTCAAGACCACATAAGTGCCTAAGTTCCCCAGGTGAAATTTCCAATCCCTGCAAATCTGGTTGCACAGAACGCGCTGCTCCTTTACAGTTAAGATATTTAAATTCAATTTATCCTTTAGGTTTTATTCCTAAAAGCGTTTATCTTGTAACTTTTTCATTTCTTCTTGTACATTCACGACAATTTGTAATGCCTCATTCAGCAGGCGTCCATACTCACTGGCTTGGTCGCTCATCTGCAAGTCAGTTAAAGCCATCAAATTTGCTTCAAATAATTGAGTATTTACTTTAATAAAGCGCTCATTTTCTCGGAGAATTCGCTCAGTTCTTAAGGCTCGAATAATATCTTCTCTAGCGATTTTGAGGGCTTGAATCACCCGCTCTCGGTTCTGCAAGCGCACGCTGGAATTGCCAACCGCTTCTATTTGATCATTAATGTCAATTGCTTTAATCACATAATTAAATCGCTTCACATCCTCAAACATCCGAACAAGATTTCGGTTTTTGTAGCTAAAGCGAATTTTTCTGAGATCGTCGGCTAGCAAAACCAGAGAAGCCAGGGCATCAATGGTTGCTAAGGCTAGTAACTGTTCCGGGAAGATTCGAGCGAGAATTAATCCGCTGCACCAGATAAAAAGAATAACTAGGGAGGTTTTGCCAATCTCCGATACGAATTTTCGGAACGTCGGTGGTTTAAAGACAGCATCAATGCTGACACCGCTACAGTGCTTGATTTCTCCCTTTGTAATTTCCAGTCCTTGTAAATCAGGTTGCATGGTGCGCTGCACTGCGATCGCGACTACTCAATGACAGAAAAAGCATCAACGTTTGAACCCCCGTAGAGGCTTCCCCTCCAGCATAGCTAATCCCTTAAGATGTTTCTCGATGTCGTGAATCCTTCGGCAGGGGAAGGGGGAAAGGGGAAGGGGAATAAGGAAACCATTAGCTTAGTTTTAGGCTGTTCACCTCCTCATTTGTTGCACTCCCTACCCAATCTTCTTGGATCAAGCAACGATTTTTTGGCTGCTGGATGGGAAGAGAAATGATGAATTCTGTACCTTGAGCGGGTGCTGAAATACATTCGAGTTGACCGCCATGTTTTTCGACTACAATCTGGTAACTGATGGACATCCCTAAACCCGTCCCCTGACCGACAGGTTTGGTAGTATAGAACGGATCGAAAATCCTTTGCTGTACCTGTTTTGTCATACCGGGCCCATTGTCAGCAATCCGAATCAGCACCTGATTGGAGTGATTAACCTCAGAGCGAATCCAAATCCTAGGGGTAAAAGGTTCCACCCTCGTGAGTTGTTCGCTAGAGGCTGTGTCTCTGGCAGGGTTATTGACCAAACTTTCAACGTGCAACCGTCTCACCTGGGTGATGTCTTGCTGCGCTAACCCTTCTTCAAGGGCATCAATCGCATTAGACAGAATATTCATAAACACCTGATTGAGTTGTCCAGGGTAGCACTGCACTTGCGGTAAGTTGCCATACTCTTTAATCACTTCGATCGCAGGACGATTGGGTCTTTCTTTGAAGCGATGAGCGAGTATCAGTAAGGTATCATCCAACCCTTCGTGAATGTTGGTCCACTTCATCTCTACTCGCTCCAATCGTGAGAACGAGCGTAAACTCAGAACAATCTGACGAATCCGATCAGCGCCCATTTGCATGGAAGATAGGATTTTGGGCAAGTCTTCCTTGAGGAAATCTAGATCAATGGCTTGAGCCTCGGCTTGAATTTCTGGGATGGGATTAGTGGAGTATTCCTCGTAAAGTTGAATCAGATTGAGCAACTCATCAGTATATTGATGGATGTGGGTGAGATTGCCGTGGATAAAGTTAAGTGGGTTGTTAATTTCATGAGCAACACCCGCAACTAACTGTCCCAAAGAAGACATTTTTTCGGATTGGATCAGTTGCGCTTGTGCTTGTTGAAGTTTGCGTAGGGCAACTTCAAGTTGATCGGCTTTAGTTTGAGCCGTATTCGCAGCGATGCGACTTTGCTCATAAAGTTGTGCTTGGTTAATGCCAATAATGAGTTGGTTAGTAACTGCTTGCAACAGTTCCACTTCTTCGTCCGTCCAAGATGGGTTGTAGGCTAGGCGGCCACAGGTAAGGGTACCTAGCTGACCCGATTGTGTTTCAATAGGCAGCGATAGTAGAGCCGCCGTACCATAAGGCAATACCATCTGCTGCATTGTCTGTTGAGCGCATTGCATTCCGCCACAGGCATGGCGTTGAGTAATGTTATCCACTGAAAACTCATCTTGATGGACAAGCTTACAGGTAAACGGCCGCCAGCTTTCTATAGGGTATAAGCCCAAAAAGCTTGGCAAATCAGAATTTTTGGCTTCTTTAACAACTTCCCAACCGCAAGGAGTGCCGTCTTTGGCATACCAGGCAAAAACGCATAAATCTACTGCTAATCGGTTGTAAATTTCTTGTACGGTGGTGTCTAGAATCGTATCTAAGTCGAGGGAGTTGCGAATCTGGCCTGCTAGACGGTTGAGCAGTGCTTCCCGACAAGCTAATGCTCGAAATCTGGCTTCACTTCGCTGTAGTTCTTCCTCTGCTTTTTTGCGATCGCTAATATCAGTAGAGATACCGCAGACGGCATAAGGAACGCCAGTACAGTCGTACAAAGGAAACTTAATCGAAATGTAGGTATGTAATCCGTCCTCAAGCGGGACAGCTTCCTCAAACTTTAACGGAGTTCCACTTTGGAGTACCTGCAAGTCGTTGGTTCGATAGGTGTCCGCCAGCACATCAGGAAAGAGTTCATAGTCGCTCATTCCTTTGACTGCTTCCCGTTCAACGTGGAACAAAGTTTCAAATTGGCGGTTAACCAGAAGGTTTCGCCCCTGAGTGTCTTTGAGGTAGATGACTGCTGGCGAGTGATCCAAAATTGCCTGTAGCTGCTGCTGACTCTCCCGCCGTGCGGCTTCCGCAAGCTGGCGCTCCGCCATCTCACTCTGGAGTTGCTTGAGCGTTTGCTTTAATTGTGCAGTACGCTCTTCAACTTTAATTTCTAGCTGTTCATGAGCCTTCTTGAGTGCTTCCTCTGCTTGCTTGCGCTCGGTGATATCCCGAAAACTACAAACTCTGCCAACAATGTTTTCTCCGATTCGCTGTGGGTGGGAATAGCGCTCGAAAACTCGTCCATCTTTTAGCTCGTAGATTCCGTAGCCTTCTGCCTCCGGTTGGGATAACAACTCCTGTGTTGGGGCAAGAAAGGCTTCAGGGTTTTTGAGCTGTTCCAAAATCAAGGGCAATACCAGGGTGAGTTCTCGTGAGGCGATGACGGATTCAGGGATGTTCCACATTTCAACAAACTTGTGGTTAAAAGTGGTAATGTATTTCCCGTTTTGGCTGACGATAATGCCATCGGCAGTGGCTTCGAGTGTCCCACGCAGTAGAGAAAGTGACTGCTCTAATTCCTCCTCCGCCCGTTGGCGCTCGACAACCTCACTTAAGAGTTGCTCATTCGTCTCTCTTAATTCAGCAGTGCGCTCGTGAACTCGAATTTCCAGCTCTTGTTTGGATCGTTGTAAGGCTTCCTCGGCCTGCTTGCGAACTGTAATATCCCGCGTCACGGCTAGCTGGACTAGCTTACCTTCAGTTCCATGAGGCAGGGGGACTGCATGAGTTTCCATCCAGCGACGACTACCTTGTAGTCCAATCATCTCAAACTCAAGGGTGCCTCTGTTGCCCTGACAAACACTTTCGTTGAGAGCAATAAATGCCGCTCTATGCTCTGGAGCAATTAAGGAATAAACGGACTGTCCAATCGCCGCATCAGTACTTGTCACCTCAATCATGGCGAGGCCAGCAGCATTCATATCCAGCAGAGTGCCATCAGCTGCCACGAGCTTTACGCATTCCGGTTCGGTTTCAATAATTGTTCGCCAGCGATTCTCGCTTGCTTGAAGCCGCTCAAAAACCTGTTTGCGATCGCTAATGTCTTCTACTGTGCCCACATGACCCATAAGTTTACCTTTGTCGGAGAACATCGGGGATGAGCGGACGTGAACCCATCGAATAATTCCATCTTTAGTCTGGAAACGAATCTCATCGGAGTATTCTCGACCTTCACGAGTCCTCTTAGTCCAATCGGCAAATACCCTCTCACGCTCTTCTGGATGTACTGACTGCACCCAACCCTCTCCCAAGCTTTCTTCAAGGGTGAAGCCACAAATCGTCTGACAGTGTGGGTTTGTATAGGTACAGCGTCCGTCAATATCGGTCAAGAAAATGCCAACCGGTGAGCAAGCACTCAAAGAGCGGAACAGTTCCTCGTTCTGCTGCAACTTTTGCTCTGCCATCTTGCGATCGCTAATATCAGTGGAGATGCCACAAACAGCATAAGCTAAACCATTCGCATCCTGTAGAGGAAACTTGATGGAGATGTAGGTGTGTATTCCATCTTCTTGAGGAACAAACTCTTCAAACTCTAGAGGCATTCCACCTTCTAAGACTTTTTGATTATTCGCTGCAAATTCATCTGCTATCTCATGGGGCCAAATCTCATAAATACTTTTGCCTACACACTGCTCTTTGGATAGGGAAAGCAAGTTTTCATATGGGCGGTTAGCTAGCAGGTGCTGTTGGTGAGCATCGATGACATAAATAATGGCTGGAGAGTTATCTACGATTGCTTGTAGCTGCTGTTGGCTTTCCCACAATGCGGTTTGCGATCGCTTATGTTCAGTAATGTCGCGGGTAAAGCATCGTGTATGGATGAACTTTCCGTCCTTCCAATATACATTTGAGTTAATCAGGACATCTTTGATTGAGCCATCCTTACAGAGCAATCTCGCTTCATAGTCGTGCAGCGTCTCGTTGGCTTGTAACCTCCGGAGGATGTCGTCGATTACATCTGTGTCCGCGTAGAATTCACTGATGTGGTGTCCAATATACTCTTCGTGGGAGTAACCGAGTAGATCCAATTCAGCTTGATTGGCCCACACAATGTAACCGTCTGGCCCTACCCAATGCAGGCCCATTGCTCCATTATTGATAAAGTCAGACAGTTCTTGCTCTCTATGGGATAACTCAATTTCAAGCTGTTTGCGATCGCTAATAT
The DNA here is from genome assembly GCA_966675205.1 of uncultured bacterium. Lineage (GTDB taxonomy): Bacteria > Cyanobacteriota > Cyanobacteriia > Cyanobacteriales > Coleofasciculaceae > JBFLZA01. The sequence continues at coordinate 6,000 of CBKWLJ010000171.1, read as the reverse complement.
CAAAGATTGCTCCATCCAAGCAAAGAAGGCTGCCATCCTCAGCAAATATACCTTGACCTTTCTCATAAACCCATGCTGTACTGCCGTCAGCTCGGATAATTCGGTACTCAATAATATAAGGTTGTTTTGCCTTTACCCCCTCGTTGACTACTTTGTTTACCCTTGCCACATCTTCGGGATGGATAATGCTGGCGAGAGTCCGAACGCGATTTTCTATAAAGTCAGAAGCGGGATAAGCACAAATGTCTTGGATGGCATCACTGATAAACTCCATCGTCCAGTCGGAGTCACAAACACGTCGATAGATTGCGCCGGGAATGTTAGCCACCAATGATCTGAATTGCTCCTCACTCTTAAGCTGGAGCGCTGCTTTGTAGCGGTTCTTCCATTCTGTGTTTTGTTCGAGCAGATTGCCTTGAGCGACTTCTAGCTCTTCTAAGATGCTATCCACGCTTTTGAAACATTTCTCCAGCTCATTTTGTGACGAAAAAGGCAATTGGTTAACCTGCTGATATAGCGAAGTTAAATAATTTTTGAGAGACTTTATTGGATTAACAACTGCCTTCACTTGCCAAGCTACATTTGCGTTTTTTGTCGAGCTTTCGGAATGAATCATACTTACAGGGGATGGGTTGTTCTTAGAGTGAGGAAGTTGGAGTTTTCTCACGATCTACTAAGGCTAAATCGTATAAAAATATAAATAAATTCATTTTTATTTTTATTTTTTAATTTTTAAATTTCCTCTACTATCAGTAGTAATCTTAGCCAAGATTTACTGATTTGGGGGGGGGGGATAATATATTCCAAGATTTCGGAGAAAAGATTTCTATCTCAAGAGAGATTTTATGGATTCTTCAAGCTTGAGACTATAGGCAATCAAAAACTAATCTTTCAAAAAAAAGAAGCGCTTCCGTTGCAGAAGCGCCCAAGATAATTCCACTCTTGTTGACTCGATGGCTGGTTAATTCTGAGTTGAAACTCGTTCATTATTAACGGTACGAAGCCCTAGAGACGGAGCAACTCGCTCTGCTTGATGAGTTACAATGCGATCGCCGGATTGTACATCAAACCAATGAACAGCCTGCGGGGATATAGAAAGCGTCACGTCTTCTCCTTCCCAGGCTTGATTTGCAGGCAACAAAGCGCGTATTCTCAAATCGGAACCCTTCACCTGAACACTGATCAGGTTTTGCATTCCCAGGTTTTCCACCAAGAATATCCTTCCCTGAATCGTCAACCTGTCTTCAGGCTGAGCAAGATGCACATCTTCTGGACGAAGACCCATTACAATCTGCGAGGGGGGTGTTGATAAGTTCGGTAAAGGAATTCTATAGTCACCAAGGACAGCAGTATTACCTTCACAGGGGAGAGTCAATAAGTTCATTTGCGGACTGCCGACAAAACCAGCAACAAATTGGTTCGCGGGTTTAGTGTAGATTTCTTGGGGAGGTGCCAGTTGTTGCATACAGCCGTTGTAAAGTACAGCGACTTTACTAGAAAGAGTCATGGCTTCTGTCTGGTCGTGAGTCACGTAAACGACGGGTGCTTGCTGTTGCTCAAAAAGTTGTTTCAAATCCGCCCGTACTTGCTCTCGCAACAAGGCATCTAGGTTACTCAACGGCTCATCTAACAAAAAGACATCCGGTTGGCGTACTAGCGCGCGCGCTAAAGCAACCCGTTGCCGTTGTCCCCCCGACATTTGACCCGGTTTGCGGTCTATTAAATTTTCTAGTCCTAGCTTTCTGGAAACATCCTCCACACGCCGTCGAATTTCATCGGATGGCATTTTGCGTAGCCTCAGTCCAGCAGCAATGTTGTCATAAACCGTCATGTGGGGGTAAAGAGCATAGCTTTGGAATACCATCGCGATGTTGCGTTTACCTGGGCCGACTCGACTAACATCTCGTCCATTAATGATGACTTTGCCACGAGTCGGGGGTTCCAAGCCAGCAATCAACCGCAGTAGCGTTGACTTCCCACATCCTGATGGCCCTAGCAGGGTCAGAAACTCCCCTTCATCTACATCGATGCTGATGTCTTTAACAGGAATTACTTTAGGAGTGTAGGTTTTGTTGAGATTTATCAGTTCAAGCTTTGCCATAGTGCTTATCACTTATTTCAAGAAAAATTGAGATAGATTTCAGCTATCACCCGATTTATAAAACCCTGATTACTTTTGAGAGCTACAGCGGTTAGGGGAAAAGATTAAGTGTGAATTAATTATGTGTTAATGTCTACACTCAATCCTTCCTTCTCGCGGCATAACACATTGTTGAATAAATGGGTAGCCTTCAACACAACTTGCTTGCCTCGAGACTTGATTGCCACCCTGAACACTAACTGAAAATGATTGAGAGTTTATTGACTCCCACTTACTGAACTGCTGCCATTAAGCAAGCTGCGGTCTATCCTTTAACAGCACCAGCGGTCAAACCTTGGACAATCTTACGTTGGAACAACAAGACCAGGACTACTAAAGGCAGTGTTCCTAATACTGTAGCAGCCGCGATAGGTCCATAGGGAATTTCAAAAGCTGAAGCTCCACTTAACTGGGCGGTTGCGACAGGTATCGTTTTCATGGACTCGCGAGTGATAAACGTCAGAGCAAAAATAAACTCGTTCCAGGCAGAGATGAAGGTGAGGATGCCGGTTGTTACCAGTGCAGGCAACGTCATCGGCAGGACAATTCGCAGTAGCATTTGCACTGTATTGTAACCATCGACTTTAGCAGAATCTTCTAAGTCTTTTGGTAATTGTTGGAAAAAACTTCGCATTACCAAAATTGTCAGCGGCAAATTTATCGCTGTGTAAGGAAGAATTAAGGCTAAGTAGTTATTGCCTAAATTGGTAACTCTGACAACCTCTAAGAGTCCCAAAAATAACAGGACAGCAGGAAACAGGGTCACGATTAGGATAGCAGCGAGGATAAATTTCTCTGCTGGTAGTCGCATCCGTGCTAGGGCATAAGCAGCAGGTGCACCTAAAGCCAAAGCCAGCACTGTCGAAGTGATGGAAACAAACGCGCTACTTAAGATGTATTGAGTAAAGGGACGGCGGGCAAACAAAGACAGATAGTGGTCGAGGGTGAGCCGCCTGGGAAAGTATACAGCGGGAACGGCAGAAATATCTGCATTTACTTTAAAAGAGGTGAGTACTTGCCAGAGAACCGGGCCCAGAAAGAAGATAACGACCAAGAAAACAGAGATGGGCAAAACAATTTTTCGCCAGTTAAAAGTTGATCTTTCTCGGGCTGGTTGATTTTGTGCGATAGTCATAGTTCACGGGGTTGGAGGTTAGAGGGTTGAAGGTTGAAGGTTGAAGGTTGAAGGTTGAAGGTTGGAAAGTTGCAGGTTGGAGGGTTGAAGGTTGGAACTTCCAAGTTCTCAACATTGGAATTTGCTAAGTTGCAACGTTCTACAATTCAATGCAACAATTAGTTAACGAGTGCCTGTGGCATTGGCACGGGATCGGGATAAGAAGTAAGCCGCGATCGCAACAGCAAGTACGAGTAACAAAAAGGTCACCACTACCAGTGCTGCTCCATAACCAAAGTCCAGGTAGCGCATCACTGTTCCGTAGATATAGATCGAAACGGTTTCCGTCGCTCCTCCTGGACCACCACCCGTCATTACCTGAATCAAGTCAAAAATCCCAAAGGCTTGAGCAAACCGAAACAACAGAGCAATGATGATTTGGGGCATCAACAAGGGTAGAGTAATTTTCCGAAAACTCTGCCAGGGAGTTGCCCCATCAATGGCATGAGCCTCGTAGAGATCTGTGGAAATCGATTGCAACCCAGCTAGCAAGAGAATGGCGATAAACGGTGTTGTTTTCCAAACATCAGCTAAAACTACAGCAACCATAGCTAGGATTGGATTTCCCAACCAAGTGATGCCTGTGTTAATTACGCCCAAGCGTAGCAGGATATCGTTAACAACACCGAATTGGTCATTAAAAATCCAAGCCCAAGCTAGCCCCATCAACGCGGTTGGCAATGCCCAAGGAATCAGGGTAATGGTTCGCACAATCCCACGTCCTTTAAAGGATTGATTCAGTACCAGGGCAACACCCATTCCTAGCACTAATTCCAGCAAGACTGAGGCGGTGGTAAAAACACTGGTATTCCACATACTGCGCCAGAAGCGCCCATCACCGACCATTCGTACGTAATTTTCTAAACCTGAGAACTCTACTCTTAACTGGGTGCCGAGATTTTGGGTGAACAAACTTAACCAAAAAGCCCGTCCAATGGGATAAGCAAATACCAGCAACAGCACAATGATAGCTGGCAATACCAGCATCCAACCTGTTCGCTGTTCTCGTTCCCGAATTACATCTTTTACCTGTGCAGTAGCCTGTGTAGTAGTCATGAGTTATTCGCTATCAGTCAGTCACTTGCTTTGAGATTTGCGATTTTAGATTGAGCAATCTAAAGCCCAAAATCCTTGCATCCAAAATGGATACGGTCATACTCTGCCTAATAAATTGCGAGTCTCCCTTGCTGCTGCTTGCATTGCCGCTTGAGGAGTCATTCCGCCGGTGAAAGCTGCACTGAGATAGCGCTGCAAAATATCTGAAGCTTGGGCGTATTGCGGAATGGGAGGACGTAAAACCGAGTCTTGAACGGCCTCAAACAGTCGTGGAAAGTGAGGGTATTTAGCAACAATGTCGGGGGCTGTAAACAGAGACTTGTAGCTAGAAATCAGACCCGTTTCTAAGACAAATCTACGCATCGTGTCTTTACTGGTCATATATTCAATCAGCCGCCAAGCCTCATTTGGGTGAGGTGTAGTTGCGGATAATCCTAAACCCCATCCACCCAAGCAGGAACCGCCATCATGCCCGACTCCGTGAATCATTGGCATAATGCCCACGTTCCCTGCAACATCTGAACCTTCCTGATTCACCAGTCGCCAGACATAAGGCCAGTTCCGTAAGAAAATGGATTCACCACTTTGAAACAAAAGGCGGGTTTCTTCTTCACCGTAAGTGGCGACACCGGGAGGAGAAATCCCTTTGGTAATAGTACTACGTAGAAACTCTACCGCTTCGATTGCTTGCGGCTTGTCGAGACCCACTTCCATAGTATCGGGTTTAACCCAAAAGCCACCAAAGCCTTCTAGTATCTCGACAAACATTGCCGATACACCCTCGTACTGCCTGCCTTGCCATAGGTACCCCCAATCTGTTTCTCCGGCGTCGGTATCTCCTGGTTTTTGCAATTTTTGAATAATATCGAGCATTTCCCTAAAGGTTTCAGGAGGGTCGAATCCGCCTTTTTCCAATAAGTCTGTGCGGTAGTAAAGGACTCCAGCATCAGAAGTTGTGGGTATCCGATAAAGTTTGCCTTGGTAAATTCCCCCCTCAATGTTGTTCTCAACAAATTCTGCGCGGTGTTCAGCAGAGATGCGCTCATCAAGAGGTCTCAGCCAACCAGCGGCCGCAAATTTAGGCACCCAGGCAATGTCTAGGTTGAGAACATCGTAGGGTGAATCTCCTAGTAAAAAAGCAGAAGTGAGGAGATTCTCTTGCAGGTTACTATCAAAAGGTCCCTCAACAATATTGAGCCGAATATCTGGGTTTTTCTGCTGAAATTCTTCCAGAAAAGGTCTCCAGTTTGCCAAATCTTGCCCCTGTGTCATCATAGTGATAACTACGGGTTGCTGAGTCAGTGCGGGAAGAACCCAAACCTGGAATATTAAAATCCAGGCAACCAGGATTCCCAAAATACGAGGAACGCCCAATTTTCTTACTATTCTTTTCAGGCGTTTTTGTAGCCGAAGTAAGCGTTGATTCGTTTTCATATTGAAGTTAAGTGTTTATTCTTTTCATCTTTGATTAATGAAATTCATACAATCCCCTATGCTTAAGGAAAATTTTTAATCCTTAAGCATAATAGGAGCAGATATACGGGTCTTTATGAGAACATCCCACTAACGCGCAGATGGTGCTAACTTTATACTCATACCTCGTTTTATCGGGTTATTGCTCTAACTTCTT
>CBKWLJ010000170.1:0-17248 GCA_966675205.1 uncultured bacterium | reverse complement strand
TGCAGGAGAATTTAGAGATTATAAGGAAGAAAATCTCGCGGATGTTTTTAAGAGTATTTTTAGCCAACCTCGAAGCTAAAATTTTTGTTTAATCCATGAGTGCCAGCATTTTTGCTGGCAGTATGAGGTTAGCCTTTGAGTTTGATTCCCTGCTAAAAGTTCGGATTTCGACGGAAGCAACTGACGAAAAAATCATTATTTCTTACTAATTGCTCTAGCACACTCACCGGCGTGCTGTAATTTTGAGCAACTTCTCGGCGGATATCCAAATCTTGTGTCAATGCTAATTGTTCTAAAATCTTGACTGGAGTGTGAGGATTTTGAGCCAGTGCTTGACACATTCCTCGATCATTTTTCCAACGAAAGTTTTCTAGAATTCGAGTTGGGGTGTTGGGATTGGAGGCAATGGCTACGCGAATATGCCAATGATTATCCCAGGACAACTCTTCCAATGTATTTTTAGGCGTGTTTGGATTAGAGGCAACGGCTTGACGAACAAACCAACTTTTATCTTTTGCCAACTGTTTCAGAAGGATTGGGGGAGTGTTGGAGTTGTTGGCAACACTTTGACGAACGGCGTCTTGATCGCTTGCTAACTCTTCTATTACGCTAATCGGTGTATTGGAATTGAAAGCAACGGCTGCACGGACCCAAACGTCTGGATGGGTAGCAAATTTTTCAAGTACATAAGCGGGCATCCCCTCTAATTTTAGGCAATCCTGCAAAGTATTGAGGGGCATTTCATTCAATAAATCGGGCAATAGATTGGGATTTTCTAACAACAGTAAAGAAATGATTGGGTTGCGAATCAATTGCTCTGGAAAGGAACGACCTAATATTAGTAATATATCTTTAGGAGTATTAGGGTTTGCTGCCACATATAAACGAGTTTTAATATCTTGAGTCGTACTCAGTTCTCTTAGCAGTTCAGGCGAAGTACTGGGATTTTTGGCGACAATTCGTGCTAGTGCAGTACTCATGCTAGCGAGTTCACAGAGGCGATCGCTATTCGTGTGTGCATTGGCAGCTTCGCACTTGAGAAGGCTCGATAAGGTAGAAGCAGGGATTTGCTCGAGTAAATTAAAATCCTCTAAGAGCAAGGAAGAAAATATCGGATTATTGAGCAGTTGCGCTGGAAATTCAGCACCTATTTTCAGCAATACTTCAGTGGGAGTGTTCGGGTTAGCCACTACATTCTGACGGGTGGTGGCATCGCTGCTATCCGCTAGTGTTCGCAGTAATTCAGGCGAGGTACTGAGATTTTTGGCAACCAGTCGGGCTAATTCGATACTGATGCGGGTGAGTTCCGAAAGGCGATCGCTACCTGTCTGTGTATTGGCTGCTTCTAACTGAAGATTCAGAAATTGGGGAAACTCTTCGTTCATAATCCGTTTATAGGAAATACAATACCCATCTGTCCTTACTTCTAATGTATCGATGGCTCAGGTGGAGCATTTGTGTAATCTCATTCACAAATGTGTATTTTCTCAAGCCTCAACTCTCTCACCTTCTGATTCTACGGACGCTTTTGGAGCAAAGCTACTTTCACCCTTTCATATTCAGTTTCCAGTTGCGATATAATCGCTGCGGCATGGGCTAATGTCCCTATAGTTTCCAATGATTCTAACTTGCCACAAAGACGAGCAAGGTTCATTGCACCAAAGGTAGCACTAGTCGATTTGAGGGTATGAGCCGCTCGCTCCAACTCGGCTACCTCCTTTTGCTCTATAGTCTCTGTAGGAAGTAAAGGGATCGCCTGACGCATCGCTTGCAACAGCTTAGGAGTTTCTTCCAAATAGCTATCAATTACTTGTGCCAAGATGACATCATCGTTAAACATTTCACGTAATTCTTGAAAAGCTCTAGCCTCGAGCACAGGATGGTAGGAGTTGAAAAATGAAGGTTCGGTTGGGCTTGTCTGTTGTCGGTTAGGAGTTTGAAGGTGATTGTCTAAACCTTCAACTTGGAACTGATTAACCTTTAACGTTTCCTGACACTTCATCAATGCACGCACAAGTTCCTCAATGCGGACAGGCTTGCTGATGTAGTCGTCCATACCTGCCTCTAGGCACATTTCGCGATCGCCTTGCATCGCATTCGCTGTCATGGCAATAATCCAAGGCTTGTGCCATGTAAGATTTTGCAGGTGTTTCTTCGCTTGAGGGCTTGGAGCAGGTTGAAGATGATTGACGCCGTAAGATATCGTAGGCAACCCTTTTAAAGGTTGAAAATTCGCTTGGCAGATACGACGTGTCGCTTCTAATCCGTCCATCTCCGGCATCTGCACATCCATAAAGACGACATCATACGCTTGGCGACGTATCGCTTCCAACACTTCTAACCCATTGCCTACCACATCAGCTCGATACCCCATCCGCTGGAGTAGATGCAAAGCCACCTGCTGATTCACGACATTATCCTCCGCTAGCAAGATTTTGAGCGGTAAGCGTTCAGCTAAGTGAGCATCAATCTCCGGAGGCAGGGAATAAATCGGCCGGACTTTAATCGGCTGTCCGATCAGAACTTGATTCAAGACTTCAAAAAGCTGAGACTGCTTTATGGGTTTATTGAGAAAAGCAGCAAAGTAATTGATTTGGCTAGAGTCGCTGATTTCAGGTTTCCCGATCGAGGTGAGCATCACAAGGGGCAACTCCTGACAACCGGACTGTTTGCGGATTTCGGCCGCGAGAGTTAATCCATCCATTCCTGGCATCTGCATATCAAGAATCGCCAGATCAAAAGATTCCCCCTTTTGCAGCCAATCTAACGCTTCTGCCCCAGACCGCGCTGCCCGAGTCAGCATTCCCCAAGACTGCCCTTGCAGTGTCAAAATTTGGCAGTTAGTGGCGTTGTCATCCACAATTAATAACCGCTTCCCCTCTAGTTGAGGTTGCATAACATCCAGATCGGCAGAGGCAACACTGTAAACGGCATGAGTGATTACAGTGAAGTAAAATGTAGAACCTTTGCCCACTTCACTTTTCACCCAAATTTTACCGCCCATCATTTCGCACAAGCGTTGGCAGATGACTAGACCTAATCCAGTCCCTCCATAGTGACGACTCGTAGACGAATCAACCTGGCTAAAGGGTTTGAATAAGCGGTCTAAGCGATCGCTAGGAATCCCGATTCCTGTATCCTTGACAGCGAATTGAATCTCATACAAGGGGTATGGGGCAGGCTCAAAGTTAAAGGGTAAAGGTTGTTCAGTTGGCGACGAGGAATCTTTGAGTTGACGAGCGATTGAGCGTAAACCTTTGGCTGTCACTGTCACCTTAACTTCGCCAGTATGAGTGAACTTGACGGCGTTACTCAGTAGATTTACCAAAATCTGACGCAATCGTGTCACGTCTCCGGAAATGATGGTTGGCGTTTGGGAGTCAATCAGATAAACCAATTCCACTCCTTTTTCTGCGGCTTTTGGTGCCAACAAATCGAGGGATTCTTCAATACAGGTTCGCAGTTTAAAGGGTTGCTCCTCAAGCTCTAGCTTGCCGGATTCGATTTTGGAGAAGTCGAGAATGTCGTTAATGATGGTGAGCAGTGACTCACCACTATTGCGAATGGTTTCGACAAAGTTAACCTGTTGAGAATTGAGTTGAGTATCCAGCAACAAACCCGTCATGCCAATCACCGCATTCATGGGGGTGCGAATTTCGTGACTCATGGTTGCTAAGAAATCCCCCTTGGCGCGATTTGCTGCTTCTGCGGATTGTTTGGCTCTTTCTAAGGCAATGTTTTGTTCTGCGAGTTGTTCGCTTTGACGCTTTTCTTGCTCTAAAAGACGAGCTTGGGCCAGGGCAATCCCGACTTGATCCGCTAATGCTTCTAGCAGTTCAATTTCATCGGTTGTCCAATCCCGTAAGGAGTCACACTGATGTAAGCCGATCACTCCATTCGGTTCTCCTTGGTACGAGGTGCGAATCGACAGCATGGATTTTAGACCTATTTCCTGGCACATCGAGATAGCCGCTTGCAGCAAGGAGTCCGTGTAGACGTTCGGGGAAACAACCGCAGCGTCTTGAGTAATAACTCGTTCCGCATGAGGATTGCTAATGATTGGCATCTGTAATTCCAGCATGGACTCGTAGCCCGGTTCTAAATATTCTGCAACCACTGGAATTTGCGGAATGGGCGTAGCAATGTAGGCATGAATGACACAGCGATTAACACGAAATGCCTTACCAATTTGAGTAGCCGTTGTTTGAAAAATTTTGTGGGTATCTAAGCTCTGGCGAATTTCTTGGGTAATTTGCTTGAGCAAGATTGCCCGATGGACTTGCCGTTGTAAAGCGGTCTGACTTTCGCGCAGTTCTGCCTCTGCCCGCTTGCGTTCGCAAAGTTCGGAGTGGAGTTGTTCATACAGTTCCGACTGCTGAGCTGCGATCGCTACTTGAGTTGCCAATTGTTGCAACAAATCAATTTCTACCGATTGCCACGGTCGAGGGCCGCAACAGTGATGAGCAATCAGCAATCCCCAGAGCTTTTCGCCTTGCAAAATCGGTACGGTTAGAGATGCCCTTACTTGAAGTTGAACTAAGAATTCAACATAACAGGGTGTCAAACCCGCGTTGTAAACATCCTCAACCACCCCAATCCGACCTTGCTGATACAAGTGCGTATAGTTTTTGCCAAAACAGGGGTCATAAATCGTACTCCCCAACACGGGTGTCCAGCCCTGGTTGACTGACTCTACAGCAATAACGCCACTCCAATCGGGATTGAAACGGTAAACGATTACCCGATCCGTTTGCAGAAACTGCCGTACTTGAGTCGCTGTCGTCTCCAGAATTTCTTCGAGTTTGAGGGATTTATGAATCCGCAGAGAAATTGAACTGGTTAGGCGTTCTCGCTCAGCTTGCTGTCGCAGCGCTATCTCCACTTGTTTGCGTTCGGCAAGTTCAGCCTGGAGACTTTGATAAAGTTGAGATTGTTGAACAGCGATCGCAACTTGGGTAGCTAATTGTTGAAGTAAATCAATTTCCAACGGCTGCCATTGACGGGAACAGCGACAGTGATGAGCCACGAGTAACCCCCAAAGCTCTTGTCCTCGGACAATGGGTACCACTAAATTGGCTCTAACTTGAAACTGAGCCAAAAGTTCAATATGACAAGGTTGTAGCCCCTCTGTATAAATATCTTCTACAACTTGAATGCGACCTTTTTTGTAAGCCTCAACATACTCTTCGATAAAAACTGGGTCTTTGATTTCATGTCCTAGAACCGATTGCCAAGGCTCGACCACAGATTCTACGGCAATAATTCCACTCCAGTCTGGATAAAATTGGTAAATCACGACTCGATCGCAACCGAGGAATTGCCGGACTTCGGTGACAGTGGTATTGAGGATTTCATCCAAATCCAAAGACTGGCGAATCCTCAAAGAAATAGCGCTAATTAACTGTTCCCGCTCCGCTTGTTGTCGCAGCGCTTCTTCGGCTTGTTTGCGAGCAGTGATATCGGAAAATGAGATCACGACAGCATCGGGCTTCATTTCACCCGATCTCAACAAAGGCTGAGTATTAATCAAAATCCAGGTGAGCGTTCCATCGGGTTTGTTAACGCCCATCACTACATTAAACTGAGGTTGACCCGTGCGTAATGTGATTGTGGCTGGATGCTCTTCACCTGGAAAAGGAGAGCCATCCTCATGGATACATTGCCAGCACGGATCGATGGATGTCCGTCCCAGCATCTGTTGAGCACTCAACCCCAAAATACGTTCAGCACTAGTATTACAGGTTGTGATTTTACCGTCAGCCTGCTGAAGAACGATGCCTTCTGCCATCGTTGTAATCAGTAGGCGATAGCGTTCTTCACTCGCTCGTAGTTCTTCCTCCGTGCGCTTGCGATCGGTAATATCTCGCAAAATACAAACCGCTTCATCCTTACCACTTTTTACAATCCGTGCTTCATAGCTCTTTATTCCATCCGGCTTTTCTAACTCATACTCATAAGTTTGTAGCTCTCCTGTTTCTACAGCCCTTTGCAGAAGTTGAAGATGAAGTATCTTGGCTACTTCAGGTATCGGTAAATCACAGAAATTTTCTCCAATAAACGTTTCAAATAATTCGATGGAGTCGCCTGCTGTTGACTTGAAATCTAAATAGGTTCCATCCATCCGTTGACGGAACATCAGATCAGGGATGGCATTCAAAAGTGCCCGCATCCGCTCTTCACTCGAACGAAATGCTTCTTGAGCTTTGACTAACTCGGTAATATCTGTATGAACACCAATCATGCGAATCACTTGTCCGTTCGCATCTTTTAAATGAGTGGCTCGTGAAAGAATATAAACAGTAGAGCCATTTTTGTGATGGAAGCGTTGCGTCACCTGGAAGCGAGATGCTGTGCCGCAGTTATAATCTTCCATCATTTTCAGGGCTGCAACGCGGTCTTCTGTAAAGATGACTTTTTCCCAAGACAACAAATCGTTGGGCAGTTCATACTCCAGATAGCCCAGCATCTCTTTCCAACGGGGAGAATAGTAAATTTCTCCTGTGAGAAGATTCCATTCCCAAAAACCATCATCGGATGCGTGGATGACTAAATCTAGGCGTTCTTTGGCTTTTTTCAGCTCTTGTTCTGTTAGCTTGCGATCGGTGATATCTCTGATTGTACCGATCAAAAGTTTATTTCCTGCTGTATCGCGAAAGACAGTCTTTTTCGTAGAGAGAATGTGAATGTTACCTTGAGCATCTGTAATGCGTTCTTCATTTTCGTTTTCATTGTTATTTTGAAGAACCTCATTATCTTTTTGCCAAAATATATGAGCTTCTTCGGGTGAGAAAAAATCGTAATCTGACTTCCCCAAAAGTTGTTCTTTGCTATAACCAATGAACTGACAGAAGGCTTGGTTTAAAGCAATCCAATGATGTTGTTCATCTTTGACAAAAACAGGGTCAGGAATCACCTCCAGAATGGAATTTAACAATTCCTGGGATGCGATCATTTCCGGTTGGGGTCGTTGCTCAACTTGGAAGACGCGGAGAGTCTCCCTTTGATGCGTAACGCGGGACACAAAGCGCTCTTGAGCGTGAGTGTCCAGGGGTTTGAGTCCCCCACCAAAGTCGAAGGCTTGGTGGTTATCGATTGGCGACGGGTTCAAGCCCTCGCCATATTGACTTCTCCGCGTCCCCGTGTCCCCGCGTCCCCGTGTCTGTTCATGACTCACTACCTCGGCTGATACTTCTTCAATGCTGGGGGGCGACTCTAAAAATCTTGATGGGTTCTCTTGTTCTAACTCAACCCCCTGTTGAGTGAGCTTTTCTGGCGGTGATTGAGCTGGGATTTGATTGAGAGTTGCCGTTTTTTCTGTTAGGGCTTGCTGTAATTGGTCAATTAAACTCAGCATTGCTATTGGATCGAGCGATCGCAACAGCTCCTGTTGAGTAAAGATACCTAAACTGTTTTCTGGCTCTAGATTCACTAACCCGTATTGGAGTTGCCACTGCTGCATTTGTTGATGGGCACTCCATAATGAATCGTCTGGACTCAACTCCAGCAGGGGAGTCCGGAGTACCATCTGTGCTGGAGTTTTGGATAAATCCAGCCCCAACAGCGACAAACCAATCAGTTGAACCAAGTCGCGTTCTGTAACTATCCCGATAGGAGTTGAGGGTTTGAAGGTTGAAAGCTGAAGGTTACCTTCTAGGCTTTCACCTTGGGGTGTACTCTGCTGTGCTAACGACTTGTTAAGGTTTAACTCTTCTTGCGTCAGCACTACGTAACTCAAACCCTCTTGCACCATGAAACGAACAAGGTTGAGGACAGAGGTGCTTAAGGGACAAGAAGTGACTTTTTGGGATACTGCTGCTACCCGTTGCTGTTTGAAGAGATTGAGCGGTGTTAAACTCCTACAAATGCTGTCAACTGTAATTAACCCTAACAATTGACCCTGATAATCTACAACAGGTAGATGATGAATTTGATGCTGATGAAACAGCGATAGAACAGTAAAAAGATTGCACGAATCAGAGAGAGTCAGGGTAATTAGCGATCGCGTCATGACCTCGCCAATCTTAGTTTCCCTCAGATTGACTTCTGAAACGGCTAAGCGCAAAAGATCTTGTATCGTAAATATCCCAACCAACTGCTCGTTTTTGTGTACTAACACACAGCTTGCTGGAACGAGGCTCACTGTCCGTCTTTGTGCTGCTTGTGCTGAGGTGAACGTGTCGTCGGAAGCAATGGGTTGAGGACTCAACAAAGAATGAGTGGTTCGCCCTTTAGTCATTAAATTAATGACATCTACTAAGGGCGTGTCCGGTAGAGTGGTTATGGGATAGCGGTCAATGAGATGCTCTAAAGTAGGTAATGCGATCGCAATGGGGTCAGGCTGCATGGTAAATCCCTGTTACACGTTCGGTGTAGATGCTGACCTTTGCTAAAGTGAGAGGACAGAAATTTTCTGTATAGATAACGACATTTAGACCTTTAATAAAAATAAATTTTTAGTCAAAAAAATTTATCAAAAGTAAGTAGATACACTTACTCCCCTTCTTTATTCAGCTTACCCCGATGAACATCAGGATAAATTATAAATCCTGTAAAGTTGAAATTCAGCCCAGTCAGGAGAGTAGTTCTTGATAGTACTGCTCCGTTTCGTGGGGAAGAGAAGCTGTCGTTAATAAGGTTTTATTTTTTAATTTTAATGATTTTGTAAGATGTAGGCTGAGGCAATCTCAGTCGTGTGAAATGAGGTTTTTAATTTAGACTCTAAAATATTGTGATTTTCCACTATTGTTCAGATACTGAACTGAGAAAGCTGAGTAAATCCTTATTTTTATGAGCTAATTGAGTTGTACGGGTTTAAATCCTTGTCTAGCGAGCGCAGCGAGCCGTAGGTTACGTTAATTATGAATGATCAATTACGAATTGCGAATTTTTAATCAAAGAACCACCCGTCTTTTTTAGGGGCACAGCATCAACAGCATCCCAACCGTCGCCGAGGTATTAATGTTGCTGTACTTAAAGCAAGGAAATGGCAGCAGCTATATTTTTGGACAAGCCCTTAACTCTCTCGCTCACAATCGCTCTGTGCATTACGAATTTCCGTCAATCAGCGGACAGCATTCTCATCCTTTTTGTGGATTCTGGCAGCTCTCATCTTTAGCTATGTTGCATTCATAAGCATTCAGAAAATTCGCACCAAAGCAAGCAATATGGCTGATATGAATGATAGAGCAGGTAACCAAGCACCCGTTACTTCGGGTCTACCCGGAGAAATGAGTAACAACTACGACGCAGAATCTCGGCAAGCCATGACACAGGGTAAAGCCGTTGGGATTTCGGATACACCTGTAGAAGATACTGACAAACCAGAAATTATTTCAGATTTGCCTCAGGAAATTACTGAAACCTACGGAACTGGCGTTCAGCAAGAGCCTGGTTTTAATAGCGGTGGGCGAAGTATGCGCGATCGCATGGATGAGTATACCTCTGCCAGCCCAGAACTCACGGGAGGTGATATAGATGCTCGTTGGGATCAGGCTGATATGGTTGGTGATGAGGCAGTGGGGGGAACTGTTGCTACTCCCGATCAGGATGTTGTTGAAGAACTAGGAGCCGCTGTTGGTCTAGATTATGATGACCGAGTATTTCTCCGAACCAACGATATTTTAGAGGAGCGTGATGATCGCAGATGGGAATTAGACCCCACCTCTTCTGAAGATTACTCGGAGCGTCGGGATGACGAGAATCGGATGGAGTAAAGGTACACCAGACTGAGCCATGCTGGTGTTGGGTGCGATCGCACTCGTGCTTGCTGCGATCGGCTTTGTATCTGAGGAAAGTAGAGACAGCTAGCTTGGTTTTTCTGTTTGCCTGGGTAAGAGCAAATGCGATCGCTGTCCTAAAACTGGGCTGAATACATACATAGAGGGTGATATGCGCCAACTACTGATTCAGGTGCCACGCGGACATGGCAAGGAGGTTCTCGACATTGCCAAGAAATACGACGGGGCAAATCTGGCACAATTCGAGGCAACCAACGGCGATGAACCGCTAGATCTAGTATTCGTTCACGTCTCTAATGGAAAAGTTGAGGGACTTTTAGGAGAATTAGAAGCCCTTCCTAATCTCCGAATTACACTAAACCCTCGTGGGATTATGCCCCTACAGCCGCCGGCCCAGGAAGCACCTCAGCAGGTGACGAATGTAGAGGAACGCAGTCCTATCGAAGTGTTTCTCTCAGGGTTGCAAAGTGTGGGTTCGTGGCGAGGTTTTTTGGGCTATGCCGTTGCGGCGGGTTTTGTCGTCTGGATTGGTTTGTTTACCAATACGGTTTACTTGCTAACGGCTGCCATGCTGATTGCACCGTTTGCCGGTCCAGCGATGAATTTAGCACTCGCTACAGCACGGGGTGATATGACGCTGCTCAGACGCAGCATTATCCGCTACTTTGCGGCGCTGACAGTAACGATTGTGGTAGCTGGGTTGCTTAGCCTCATCCTGCAACAAAAAACAGTAACTTCCCAAATGGCTGCTACCAGTAGCATATCGGCAGTTGCAGTGCTGTTGCCACTGGTTGCAGGTGCAGCAGGTGCTTTGAACCTCGTTCAATCTGAAAGAAGTAGCCTTGTATCCGGTGCAGCGACTGGGATGCTCGTTGCGGCTTCGCTGGCACCGCCTGCCGGACTGGTTGGTATGGCAGGTGCAATGGGCAGGTGGGATTTAACCATCAACGGTATCTTTGTACTTTTGCTGCAATTGGTAGGAATTAATGTGTCGGGAGCGTTGGTATTCCGCATCTTTGGACTCTCTGCTCGGGGGGCTCGTTATGAGCGAGGGAAAAAGCGGATGTTTCCTAGCGTCTTAGCGGTAACAGTCATGGTACTAGCAGGCTTACTAGTCTGGCAGTTTTCCTCTCTTCCGAACTTACAGCGCTCCAGTCTTGCCCAACGTGCTAATTCTGAAATTCAGAATGTGGTGAATAGTAGCGGAGTAGCGCAAGTAGTGGAAACCAACGTTCGCTTCACTCGCCCAGATATTACAGGACAGAATACATTGCTCGGCACGGTTTACGTCCAGCGGCAAGCAGGTGTCAGCGAGTCTGCTGAAGAAATTCGGATGCGCCTCACCCGCGATATCCAAGCGCAATTACTCGAACAGGACTACAATGTGACACCGCTGATTGATGTCAGTGTTCTCGAACCACCCAGCAAAAATAATATACAAACTTCCACACCGTGAATCGAGATTAGAGTGGTAATTATCTTTTTTCAACAGGAGCCACTTCACTCCATTCGTAAGCCATGTAAGCACTAAGAGCAGCTAAGTCAGGTTGCCATTTCCGGCGAAGCTCGATGTACGAATTCGCACCGTCTTCTAAATCGCTGACTGTTGCTATTCCCTCAGTTCTCAACTTTTCCACGGCACGATAATACCGTTGTCGCCATGCCTGCTCTTGCTGCTCATTGATATTGGGACGACCCTTGGGCAAGAATGCACCGGACACCTCGGTTAGCAATTGTAAAGTGCCACCCCATAACTGGGCTACTGCTGTAGAGTGTACGAGCGATCGATAATCTTCTGGATTTAATGCACTTTTAATTAAAGTGGCTGTATCTAGCGATAAATACAGCATTCGTGGCAGAGCATAGTAAGTTTGTCGAAAACGGAAATAGAGCAGCACTGGGTAGGAGTGTTGAGATTCGAGCAGGTGCATTAGATCGCTAGCCATGTTAGAAATATCCTGCTGGATACCACTGAGAGTGCCACCTGCTCCAAACCGAGCTAAGAGTTCTGCTGCATCAACTGTGCCCGCCGTGCGATGATGTAAGGTCAAAGCAAAGTTGTTGCGCCTTATGAGTGCGCTATATACCGACAAAAGGTAAGTAATGGTCAAAGTGAAGACCGAAAAGCCAAGTGCTGCCTCTAATATCGTCAGTAGTCGATAGAGGTGTGTTTTTGGCACTAAATCACCTACACCCAGCGTCGTGAGGGAGTAGCCACTGTAGTAAAGGGCGGTTCCAAAATCAGTAGGTGTCTGCCCTTGACTTGCCTGGATAGCGGAACCCAAATCTGGCCAAACAATTAAGGCAAACCCACTGATTAGCAAAGATATCCATACCACTACGATGACAATGAGCAGTATGGAGCCAGCATGGGAGAGTAATCGCTTGCCTTTAACAGGGAGAAAACGGGCAGCTCGCTTGAAGAGGCACCATATCCCTTTGCCAAGCGGCAAGCTGAGTATACCACTGCTAAGACGAGGGTACAGCACAGTCAGGTAGAGGTCTATGAGGGCTAGAAGGACTAGTCCCATGCCTACTATTTTTGCTACCCAATCCATGCTTTAACCTTCTGCTCTAAGTTCTATCGGGAAATGACAAAAATCCACAGGCCAACATTTTCTAATAGTTGGGGTATGAACTAGATCTGCCTTGAGAGGTGAAACGAGGTTTTTGCGATCGCTTGCGTCAGGTCTGTTTCTATCTATAGACAGTTGTTGACTTGAGGACTTAATCGTTATCACATTCTTGTCACATTTATGATTAACCGTGGAGATTATGCCTTATCCGTTTAGCATTCATGTTTAAAAGATAATGTTCAGGCAACGTAAACACGGCATTGGTATATTTCGCAGTCGTCGAAGAGCAGTACAGGCGTTTGACGAGCTGAAAAATACTGGTTTTCCCATGAACAAGGTTTCTGTACTCGCCCAAAAACCTGTTCGTGATGAGCCACTGTGCGAGGTAGCAAAGAGTGGACTAACACTCACTCCTGGTGAAGGTGCGGCAGCAGGTGCGGTAGTGGGTGCAACAATAGGAGGTTCACTGGCTTTAGTTGCAGGGTTGGCTGCCTTGTTGGTTCCTGGGTTCGGTCAAGCGCTTGCAGTTGAATCACTTTTGATCGCTCTTGTAGGGAGTGGAGCGAGTGCTGCTGCTGGTGGTTTAGTGGGTGCACTGCGGGGTTGGTTTCTTCCTGAAGAAGTTAACCTATTCTATAACAATCACATTACCCCAGGTATTTATTTAGTAACAGTACAAGGTACAGAAAACGAAATTCATCAGGCCGAATCAATTCTCAGTCGTTGGGAGATTCAAGAGTGGCGCATCATTGATGCCCCTAACAATACGACTGAG
Source organism: uncultured bacterium (assembly GCA_966675205.1). Classification (GTDB taxonomy): domain Bacteria; phylum Cyanobacteriota; class Cyanobacteriia; order Cyanobacteriales; family Coleofasciculaceae; genus JBFLZA01. The sequence continues at coordinate 4,160 of CBKWLJ010000170.1, read as the reverse complement.
TGTTAGTGAAAATTGGAATAAGTATAAAAATTTCAACCAGTAATTGAAAGGGTAAAGGGGCTAAAGCAAATCTCCATACCCCAAAAATTGCTTCAGCTACCATAACTGCTTCATAGAAGCTTTATAAAGCCTTTATAAAACCTTAATATAATCAACACAATACCAGTTGCCAGATTGGCCACACTTAATCAAGTGTAACTTCTAAGATCCCATCAGGCTTTTTACAGGCAAATAGTCACTTGAAAAAGTTGCATATTACTAAGTCTTCCGGATCAGGTGTTCTTAGTAGTGTTGAAATATCAGCAGTAGAGGTGAAAAAATTACTATGTTACTTACGCGACAACAAGCCAAAGCACAAAAACGCAACGCCAAACGTTTGGGTCAATTACTGAAAGATGCCAGAAGAGAACTAGAGCAAAGCTTGCTCGTTCTTGAAGATACCGCGATTGAAGACGGTGATTGGGGAATGGCAGTGCTATCGGGTTCGCAAAACACCTACTCTCTCGTCGGGCAAATTCTTGCGATCGCAGATAAATGGGAAGAGTGCAACCATTTTGAAATCGATGAGAAACTCTCTCAACTCGAGCAAAGGTTTTACGCCGACTAAACCCATTTATTCTTTCTTAGTAGACTCAGAGGCTAAAGACCATCCTAAACGAGTTGGTTGTTGATAAATCCGTTTAAGCGTATTGATATCCCTAGCAGAAATTTGAGCTGGATTTCGGACTTGGGAAAAGTACATAGTATCCGTTTGATGAGGACTGTGTCCCCAAATTCCTAAAGCATGTCCCAGTTCATGACGCGCTGTTGCTAAGGTATAGTCAGCCGTTTGGTGGGGACTTAGCTGAATCGTAAACCGTTGAGATAAGATTTTCTCCGGTGCGCTTACTGCTCGGCGCAAGTAAAACTCGTAGCGAGTTTGGGCAGCACGAGCGCGAGGAATGTTGAATTTTCCCGTTTCGCGATCAAAGGCAGCTTGCAGGGGAGGGCGTTCGTACAAAATCGAAACATCCGCTTCTTCTGGCTGGGCAACTACTTCTAAGGGCAAATAGAGGCTCCATTCCTGTACCGCTTGCAATACAGCTACGACCCACTTCTGAAAGCGCTGAACGCTGGCAGATGACTCATCAGGGTCTTTTGGTCGCTCGATGTAAATTTTAACCGGAAACTGAGACCATACCAGATAGCCTACAGGAGTTAGCTTGATTTCAGAAAAGTAATCTCCAGTATTCGTTGAATCGTGCCACTGCGCTAATGAAGTTGGCAGGGGATGAACTTGGGGGATTGGAAAGGAAGCTGGGAAAGTAATATCCTGGGTTGCAGCTTGGGAGGATGATAATTCGGCAGAGGCTAATCGAGATTTTGGCAGTCTTTGTGTGATCGCATAATCTTGAGCATCCACCTGCTGTAACTGTGCCACAACGAGCAATAGACTGGTAGCGATCGCTAATCCTAACCCAATTAGGCGACGATTATTACTTTCTCTACGACGCCACAGCTTGGGGTTAGTATCTTTTCTCATATTTGGGCTGCTGCGTAGCAAATTATCAATGCTGATACAAACGCTTGATTGAATTTCCCCTACTCCGCAGGGGTCAACGTCACCCCGTTCAATCAGAGTACTCCTTCGTTTCAGGGCATTCTCTTAACACTAACAGGACATTAGTACCGTTGAGGAGTAGGGGTTGCCATTCCAAACACAGCAGTAGCTTTGCGCTGAATAGGACGGCGACAGACCAAGGCTTGCTGCATTCGCTCTAATACAGCGTAGACATTACCACAATGGCAGTTAGGTGGAGGCAGGCACATCAATCAGGAATCATCGATGGGATGGCCGCGTTATCTGGATGTTCTCAAACCAAGCATAGTTAAAGAACACAACCGACAGCAATAGATGGGTTAACTACCTAACCAACCTGCACTCAAAACCACCGTCAGACCAATAAAAATAATAGCGAGTATCCAAGTCACTCGATTCAGAGCTGTCTCAGCACTCTTGGTACTTGTAAATAGTTGAGCTTGACCCCCAATTCCACCAATTCCATCCCCTTTAGGACTGTGTAGTAGAACCAAAACAATTAAACCGATGGCTGATATTGACCAGATAAGTTGTAGGACTTGAACAATCGTCATGGTTAGTTATGAGTTGTAGTTGCGGCTGACCGATAATCAATAGCTAAAGAGAAACACGAAGGGGTGAGCGACTCGCTCGAACTTCAAATCCAGCCGATTGTAGCAGGGAACGCCCAGTCATCTCCGGCGGCTGAGGTAATTTTAAAATTTCCAGGATGGTAGGTGCAATATCCGCCAGACGCCCGTCACTACGCAGACTCACTTCCGTACCATGTCCGGGAATTTTTAATCCTTCCCCTTCTACTAGGATAAAGGGTACAGGATTAGTGGTGTGAGCCGTCCAAGGGCTGCCATTTTCATCCCACATATATTCCACATTACCGTGATCAGCGGTAATCAAAGCAGTACCCCCTGCTTTGTTGATACTTTCAATCAGCCGTCCCGGGCAACGGTCTACGGTTTCCACCGCTTCTACTGCGGCGTCCATATAACCGGTATGTCCTACCATGTCAGGGTTGGCATAATTAATGACAACTAGCGAGTAAATGCGTTGTTCAATCGCTCTTGTAGCTACATCTGTCACTTCCTCTGCTGACATCGCAGGTGCTCTGTCATAAGTCGGAACCATGGGACTTGATACCAGTTCTCGGTCTTCGCCCTCAAAAGGTAGCTCTAAGCCCCCATTAAAGAAGTAAGTGACATGAGCATACTTCTCGGTTTCAGCCGTGCGAAATTGCCGTAAACCGTGCTTGGCAATGACTTCTCCCAGAATATTATTCAAGTTCTGAGGTTCAAAGGCCACCAAGACGGGAAAACTTGGGTCGTACTGGGTAAAGGTAGCAAAGGAGAGATGTTGGATTTGCTCCCGTTCAAAAGCGTTAAATTGTGGATCGACGAAAGCTTGTGTGAGTTGCCTTGCTCGGTCAGGACGGAAGTTAAAGAAGATGACGCCATCTCCTGCTTCCACGACCCCTGTGTCAATCCGAGTCGGTTTAACAAACTCATCAGTGATTTCTGCTTCGTAGGAGGCTTTTAAAACTTCAACAGCCGTTCGACCATCGCCAGTGCCATTCTGGGTCATGACCGTATACGCTTGTTGAACTCGATCCCAGCGTCGGTCTCGATCCATTGCGTAATAGCGACCACTAATGGTAACAATCCGCCCTACGCCAATCTGTTTAATGTGTTCCTCAAGTTTTTGAATCGCCTCAACCCCATCCGTGGGTTTAGTATCGCGACCATCGGTAATAGCATGAATACAAATATCAAACAGCCCTTGGGATTTAGCGAAATCCAATAATCCCAGGAGATGGTTGAGATGAGAATGTACTCCACCTTCGGAACACAAACCGATTAGATGAAGCTTGCTGCCCCGACGTTTGATCTCTTGGCACAGTTGCAGTAGAGCTTGATTTTGCCTGATTGTGCCGTCTTCTATGGCATCAGAGATGCGAACAAGTTCTTGCGGCACCACACGTCCAGCGCCAATGTTGAGGTGACCCACTTCCGAGTTACCCATTTGACCTTCCGGTAATCCTACAGCCTTGCCGGAAGTCCGAATTAGAGTGTGGGGGTAAACAGCCCAGAGGCTATCCATTACAGGTGTCTTAGCGGCGGCAAGGGCGTTGCCATCAGTGGCCTCGCGGTAACCCCAGCCGTCTAAGATGACTAGCACCACAGGAGAGACCGGTGCTTGCATCATAGTTTCGCCCTTTGTTCATACGTGAATTTCACCGCAATCATATAACATTGGAGCCTACATTGTGGTGAATTTGACTGTTCTTTTTGACAGAGTACGTTTGGGGGTAAACTCGGAAAACGTTATGATTTATAGGATTGAGCCGATGAAATTCACCAAAATATTTTTTGAATTGGGGACATTATGGTCAATGCCTTTATCAACTCTTTTATTCTCTGTTGGTACTTTCTCCCTTAGCTTCATATCTTGACCTAGTTGGCTCACTCTCAACCCGAGCTTTAAAGTCATAATTCTATGACAAAAGCTAAAGATTTTGATGAGGATTTTAGATAGGTTCAGGTAGATTTACTCAGTTAGCAAAACCTAACCTTTAAGTAATTATTACTAT
>CBKWLJ010000169.1:0-17261 GCA_966675205.1 uncultured bacterium | reverse complement strand
CGGACGCATAGCTCAGTTGGTTAGAGCACTACGTTGACATCGTAGGGGTCACTGGTTCGAGTCCAGTTGTGTCCACTTCTATCGAAATACTGAATGTGATTACTGGCAAGGGTTTGACAGTTATTAGACTCTTCTAGAGTTTGTATTTGAACCTATGACTAACGGTCATCTGACCTAAAGAACAGACATAAACTGACCTAACTGTGACCTAAGTGTTAAATCGCTTCTGACACTATTGTCTAGCTGGTGGTGAGCTGATACCTAAAAATACTCCTACAACTATAAAGTTATAGGAGCTTTTGCTAAATTATCACAAAGCTATTTATTGCTGTTAGGAGCTAATCACTTGATTCTTCTTTATCTAGTTCTTTAAGCTCATCTCTATACTTCTCTACGGCTGACTGCAAAAGCATTTGAGCCATAGGAATGCCTATTTTCTCAGAGATAATCTTAAGCTTTCGGTGAAGGTCATTCGGTATCGTTACTTTAAGTTGCTTGTTTTTATCGCGGTCAATAGGCATCTGAATATAGGACTTAGACACCCCATAAGAATACCCTGAGTAGGTTCTATCCTGCTCAGAGTCTTGATTGTATGGACTTGGTAGGTGTTACTAAGTCTACCTAATGACAAAAAAAAGACAGACTTCAGCACTCAATGCGTCTAAGTATTGTTCTTATACTTGCTCCTGCCTGCATGAACTTCCTGCATGGATCAGAATAGTATCCTTGAACTAGCTTTGCTCTCTCAGCTTTTTCCTGACAGATAGCAGCAATTAAAGCTAGTACTGCCTTAAGTCCTAACTCATCAATGAGTATCTCCAAGTCATCTTTATTAGTGATTGGTTTATTCATAAGCTCAACTGATTTTCTAAGAAACCACCCTGAGAGCTAAAAGACTCAGGGTGACACAGGCATTCTTAAGGATGCCACTTAGTAGGGGTAACTAAGCAGCAACTGAGCCAGCATATTTACTTAGACTCAACTGGTAGTGATGAGTCGTTATGGTTCAGTGATAGATAAGTGATAATTTTTACCCCTATTGACCTAGATTTGACCTATTATTTCCCTTGTCTCTGGCAATAGCTTTTATTTTCAATGTTTATCACTACGTTGACATCGTAGGGGTCACTGATTCGAGTCCAGTTGTGTCCATTTCAGATCAGCATCATGTAATGCTCTACAGATCTTCACAAACTGTTGGGTTACCTTCACAACTTAGGACACGCTCTTTGAGAAGAGTTTTGCCGTTTTGCGTCACGGTTAAAAAAGAACGGTTGATGGTGTAGCGAGTCGGGCCATTCACCGCATAATATCCCACTTGTCCCACCCTAGCCCGGAGTCTAATTGATTCATTCGATCGCTTGCGGTTCACACCGTAGTAATCTAATTCACGCCAATCTGCTCGCCCTGTACCCCCTTGGCAGATGTAGATTTGAAAATTGGCCGTTGTGAACAAAGCAATTGTCGGCCCACCACCGGCTTGTTTTGGACAACTAGAGGGGGAACTCGCTATTTGAACAGAGGAAGGGCTAGGGGTTAAGGGTTGGTGATTTGAATCCGTCACTGTCTGTGCTAGTCCCAACCTGACACCAGTCATCAACGTACAGCCAAGGGTGATTAGAGAAACCGATGCAAGCAGTCGAGTCAAGTTCATGTTGTGCTATCTAACTGGACTCTAATATCTACATGAGTCAAAGTCACTTTTTCTTATGCCTACTTCAGCAAAACTTCTCACCCCCGCTGCTGTCACCGACTGATATAGCCCCACTTGTTACCTATCTTTACCGCTGCGACGCCTTGAGAAAAGCTTTTTGCTTCCTCAAACTCGGAGGGGATGACAACTTTACCTGTTTTATCAATGTAGCCCCAGGAGCCAAAAATAACACCTAGCGCTGGATCATGACCGCCAAACGTTGCTACGGCTGCCAATCCTTCAGAAAAGTCAGTCGCTCTACTAAACTTAGGCTCAATGGCTATCTTCCCAGTCTTGTCGATATAGCCGATATTACATTGACCCCGCATCGAACACAGACCAGGCTCTTGAGTCCTATCGACTACTGCTAACCCTTCGGAAAAGATGACTCCACAATCACCAATTTTCGGTTGAATCAGCTTCCCGGTTTTGTCAATACAGTGCGGCTTTCCCCCAATCTGGACTCTAGCTTGCCCTTGTTTAAAACTTTCTGCCCGATCAAACTGGGGCTTGATCACAAACTTCCCGGTTTTGTTAATATAGCCACTCTTACTGCCGATGCTGGCTACTGCGACGCCTTCAGAAAAGCTTTGTGCGCCTTCAAACTGAGGCTTGATCACAAACTTCCCGGTTTTGTTAATATAGCCACTCTTGTTGCCAATCCAGACTAGTGCGACACCTTCGGAAAAACTGGTTGCATATTTAAACTGTGGTGGGATGACAAATTTTCCTGTTTTATCGATGTAGCCCCACTTGTTTTCGCCAACGCTGACTGCTGCTAATCCTTCGGAAAAAGACTTGCCTTCATTCTCGTAAGCATAGGAAACCGAGTCAAATTGAGGTCGAATGACAAACTTACCGGTTTTGTCAATATAGCCCCACTTGTTGCCAATCTTGACGGCGGCGACGCCTTCGGAAAATCTGTATGCTTCATCAAACTGTGGCGGAATGACGAGTTTACCAGCCGTAGGAGTAACGTTTTGTTTGCTAGTGAGTGTAACAGGTAGTGTTCTAGAGACATCCCTGGCGTTGATGGGTTGACTACTAGAGGCCACCATCAAAACGCTCAAACAAACTAGACAAACGCTAAGTGTCTTCATGGGAAGAGAACCTCATAGTTAAGAGTGCCCGGCTGATTTGAGTAGTCCATCATCACTCACCAGAAGTTCCTATGAACTGAAGAATCTGATTTCCCATCTTGTCGATTTAGCTCCACTGATTAAAAAAACAGCACAATTAATCGTGGGTTTTGTTCTGTTTTGAAGTTGTTGCGGATGTAAACAGCACAATACACCTCATCTTGACTGATGCAAGTGGCTTTCTCCAAAACGTTGCCAGAATCCAATCCCAACTTTGAAGCACCCAGCGCTGGTTTGATTAGAAGTGCAGTTCTTCTTGATGCTCAGAAGCTTCCTGAGAAATTAAGAAAAGCGATCGCAAAATTAGAAAGGTTAGATATTGGGTGGCTGGATATCCTGACAACAATGGCTAATCTTGCCGAGCAATTGAATGATGAGCAAGTGGCTGCTGTAATGGAGGCAACTGCCCTACACTTGAAGCGAAACAGAAAAATCATACGCGATCTCTAGCATCTGGTTCAAAGCCTTTGAAGTTTTGCTACTGATTGCGCTTGAGTCGCTTGCTCCCTCTCAATGGCTAGATTAGGATGCAGCCATCAGGCGTGGTGTGTCAACATTCCCTCGATCGCGTGTAAGATTCAGTCAAGTCGCTTTGGAGTCATTGTTCTGCAATGGTAAGCACACAAATACAAAAAAGGCAACAACCCAGATTGTTTCACGTGCAGACCAACACTTATATCAACTTACCAATGGATCGTTCGGAGATTCACATTGGTAAACCCAATGGTCGCATTCCCCCGGATATTGATGTTTCGTCTCTTCCCAACGCTGATGTCGTTTCTAGGGTTCACGCCCAAATTTTAGTAGAAGAGGGACGCTATTTCTTTATCCAAGATTTGGGCAGTGCTAATGGCACTTACCTGAATGGCACGTTGTTAACGCCTCAAACTCGCCGCCAGCTCAAATTAAAAGACAAAATAGACCTCGGCCAAGAGCATAAAGTCACCTTTGTGTTTAGTTGGAGCGAGTAAACCTGCGCTGGTTTTTAATAGCTGACTGCCATAGCATCAACTCGGTGTTCTTCTCACCTTTGCTACTTTGGGTGCAGCAAAGGTAATTTTAAATTTAGTTCCCTGAGTGCGATCTAGTTCGAGTCTACCCTCTAGCTGCTCGGCTAATCCCTGAACAAGAGTCAATCCCAATGACGTTGCTGTCTCAATGTCGAGTTCTTCAGGTATCCCAATTCCATTGTCTCGGACAATCAGCGTTAGGGTGTCATCTTTGTTCGTATAAAAATCTACATAAATTTCACCTTTGCGGTTACCGGGAAAAGCATATTTCAGCGAATTGGAAACCAGTTCATTAATAATCAAGCCGCAGGGAATAGCTGTTTCAATTTCTAGGAATATCTCATCAATTTGAGTGTGCAGTGTTACCTGCTCTAATCTTACTTTATAGGACTCAAATAAATGAGTTGTTAAATCAGGGATATATTGAGCAAAATCAATATTGGCTAAATCATCAGAACGATACAATTTTTCGTGAACTAGAGCAATGGAGGAAATGCGATTTTTGCTATCTTGTAAGATTAATGATGTCTGTGTATCTTGAGTACGCCTAGTCTGCATTTGCAGCAAACTACTCACAATTTGTAAATTGTTCTTGACGCGATGGTGAATTTCCTTAAGTAGAACCTCTTTTTCTTTGAGTGAGGCTTTGAGGAGGACTTCAGCTTGCTTGCGATCGCTAATGTCTTGGACTTGAGCAATAAAGTACAACGGTTGGTCTTGATGATCGCGAACGATAGAGGCACTCAAGAGTACCCATACAATATACCCCTGTTGGTGAACATAACGCTTTTCTATCTGGTAGACGCGAATTTGGTCGGTTAGCAATTGATTGATAAACGTTAAGTCTGTTTCCACATCGTCAGGGTGGGTAATGGCTTGGAATGTAGTTGCGAGTAAGTCTTGCTCGGAGTAACCTGTAATTTCACACAAGGCGCGGTTGACTTTGAGCCAACGTCCATCTGTGGCCATTAATGCCATACCAATCGCGGCATAATCAAAGGCATTACGGAATCGTTCTTCACTTTCTCGTAAGGCTCGTTCTGTGTGAATGCGATCGCTCACATCGGTAGAAATTCCACACAGAGCGTAGGGATTTCCAAATTCATCACACAGGGGAAACTTCACCGAGTAATAGGTGTGAATGCCATCCTTTAAAAAGATTTGTTCTTCAAACTGAGACGGCTCTTTTGACTGCAAGACTTCCCTATCATTAGCATGTATTTGCTCTGCAATATCGAGCGGAAAAATTTCAGCATCGGTTTTGCCGATACACTGCTCTGGCGCGAGATTCAAGACATTCAGAAAGTAATCATTCACCAACATATGTCGGTTTTGAAGGTCTTTGAGGTAGATGACTGCTGGTGCATTATCGAGAATAGCTTGTAACTTGGCTTCGCTCTCTCGCAAGGCTTTTTCTGCTCGTTTGCGCTCTGTGATTTCTACAACAACAATGCCAATTCCAATCGGTTGATGAGTTTCACCGCGAATTGGGAAATATGATTCCAGCCAGGTGCGAGTGACACCAGGATATCTGGGAGTTTCGCCACTGAGTTCAAGTAAGGAAACAGATTGGCCCGTCGTTAAAACTTGCTGGAATATTGCCTCTATTTCAGGAGCTAAATTAGGTACAGTCTCCCAGAAACTCTTACCAATATGGTCTTTTATAGGGACACCATTAATGGCTGCTAAGGCTTCATTAACCAGGAAGTAGCGTCCTTGGTTATCAACTGCACACATCCCAACATGAGCACTGTTAAAGAACGCATCAAGTAGTTCTTTTTGGTGAGCCAGTTCTTGCTCAAGTTGTTTGCGTTCAGTAATATCCATTTGTATCCCAGCAATGAGGCTGAGTTCTCCCTGCTCATTCTCTATAAATTGACCCATTACTCTGAGCCAGCGTACTGTATCATTAGGCAGTAAGACTCGGTATTCTAAAGCCAATTCAGAATTGTCTGCAAAGACTTGTTTGAGGTATTGATCGATTCGTTCTCGATCATCTGGATGAATGGCATTAATCCAGTTGTCGTAGTGAGCTTGGCAACCTTCCGGCTCATACCCTAGTAGTTTAAAATTTTCATCAGACCAAACGCATTGATAAGTTGTCGGGTTTAATTCCCAACATCCGGCTTTTGCTCCGACAAGGGCAAAGGTGAGGCGTCGTTCACTGTCTCGGAGGGCAAGTTCGGCTCGGATGCGATCGGTAACATTTTTGATGATGTGAGATGCTCCAATTCGCTGTCCGTTAGGGTCTCGAATACTACTATAGGTAATTTCATAGTAATTCCGTTCGCGATCGCTATCTCCAAACTCCTGAATCACAGTGAATTCTTCCCCCGCCAAAGCACGACTCCACATTTCTACAGCCTTAGCTTGCTCTTGGGGAAGGTGAGATAACGCATCAATTAAGCTTGTACCTATTTCAATTTCTCGACCAAAAATCTTGAGAAAATCGGCTTTGTAGGCGCTATTGAAAGCAATATACCTGAACTCCAAATCTAATGCCGCAATTTGGTCAATTGTTCCCTCAATAATCCCCTTAAGGAGGGATTGACTTTCTCGCAGTGCTTGTTCTGCTCGCTGTCGTTCTACAAGTTCCTCTTGAAGTTGGATATTTTGTTCTAAAAGTTGCTTCGAGAGTCGTTGGATACGCAATTGATTTTCAATCCTAACCAAAACTTCTTCGGATTGAAAAGGTTTAGTGATATAGTCTACCCCCCCTACGGAAAAAGCTTTTACCTTATCAATCACTTCATTCAACGCACTGATAAAAATGATAGGAATATTTTTGGAAGTGGGTGACATTTTAAGTTTTTCACAAACCTGATATCCATCCATTTCGGGCATTAAAATATCGAGCAAAATCAAATCAGGTAAAGCTAACTCTACAGCTTTGAGGGCGATTTTACTACTGATGGCAGCACGCACTTTATACCCAGCATCCGATAAAATTTTATTCAAAAGATTTAAATTAGCAGGATTATCATCAACAATTAAAATATTTTCTTGAATAGAAATATCTTTATTTTCAATCACTTTGAACCTCTCTGATAAAATGAAATAGAAGGAAATTTTATCCTAAAAATGACTAGTAAAAGCTGGTGGAATCTGGGCAAGAGGTTCATCAAGTCCAAGAATTTGAGCCATAAAGGTTTGTTGGTACTCGCTCCTCATTCAGTTGTAAGCTAACTAGCATTCAAGTTGCAGGGTAAGAGGCTCTCGGAAGGAGGCTAGGAGACGGGAAGACGGGGAGACGGGAAGACGGGGAGACTTTGGAGAGGAATTGATGGTTTTTCCGACAACCTAACAATATGTAAATTTAGGTGCGTGTTAGCTTACAAGCCTTACAACCCACACATAAAAGATTTGCTCCTCTTCTAAGCTAATGGTTGTCACGGCAATCATAGCGGTTACTTGACTTTTTGTTATAGCCTGCAAGGGCAACCTCTGAGAATCCCCGTCTGAAGTGCAGGGAGGAAGTGTCTTTAGTGAACATCACCTTAAGAGTACAGGAGTTGAGGTGATGATATGTTGAGAGTTTTTGAAGAATCATGCAATTCTGCTTTAGCCTGTAGAAAATAGAAGAGGATGCTTTGCAAGATAACTTTGCACATCTCCCACTCACCTTTTAGAAATTGCTCAGAGGGCTAAAACCCTGCTTCTTCTTTAAGGTTGAATACCCAGCAGGTAACATGAGAGACAACCTCTCACATTTTTTAATCTAGGACTCTGCGATTAACATGGCCATCAAACAAATTTTAGTTGTCGATGATTCAGCAACTATGCGACGAATGGTAATGACAACCCTGCGAGATTTAAAAGATGTGAAATTTCATGAAGCCAGTAATGGATTAGAAGCGATTGAACGCCTAGTTATTGCACCAGTAGATCTAATGATTCTCGATTTGAATATGCCTGAGATGCATGGACTAGAGGTGTTGCAGTTTGTCCGCGCTCATCCCAACTATCATTCTATTCCGATTATTGTATTGACAACTCGAGGAGATGATTCAAGTCGTTCTGCTGCTTTAGCGGCTGGTGCTTCTCGCTATTTAACGAAACCTTTTGACCCCCGTGCGTTTGCCTTAGAGGCACAGACTTTATTGAATTATATTACTTCTGGTTGAGGAAATTTTATACAGTTTCATGAAGCTAAATTCCAATTAGGGTATAGCAAATTTAGGTTTTTATGAGGAGTTAATTTCATAAAAATCAAACTTAAGAATTATGAAGAAAAACGGCTAAAACCCTAACCCATTCGATTTGATAGAACTATAAATAAAAATTCGTGGCTGCCATTTTAGAAAATCCGTGTCTGTTCCTGAAGAAAACGACAATTTATTTGCTGAATTTCTTGACGATTATTTCGCTGAATGTGAAGAACATCTAGCGATTATACGCCGCAATTTACTGGCGATCGAACCGTTCGTGCAGCAGCCAGAAATTGAAACATCATGGCTAGATGAACTGTTCCGCAGTTTTCATTCCATCAAAGGGCTATCGGGCATGGTGGGTGTCAAAGAAGCAGAGCAACTTGCCCATGAGATGGAGAGTTATCTGCGTGTGCTACGGGACAAACAAGTGCTGCTCACGTCAGAGGGGCTTGATGCCTTGATTAGCGGCACCAAAATGTTGGATTTGGTGATTGCCACGCACCGCCAAGAGCAACCCCTACCTGATGTTACATCTGTTATTGCTCAGTTGATGGCTGTCTTGCCCAATGATTCTTCCTCTCAACACGAAGGAGGTACAATAGCGAGTCCAGCAGAGGAACAAGCACAGGTTGTAGAGACGGAAGTTGTAGCGTCCCAAGCCCAAGCAGAGGAACAGATTGTCGCCACTGAAACTGTTGCGCCAGTTGTACCGGAGAATGCCCAAACGATCTCCCCTGATGCTATACCTCTCGATCGCCCCAATCTCCCCCCGCCCAAACTCAAGCCAGAAGAACAATCGCGACTGGCTGGTGTACTGGAAAATGACGCACAAGCTTGGCGCTTTGTCTTCACCCCCGAATCCACACTCAACCAACGTGGGATTAATGTTAATAACATTCGCGATCGCCTACAATCCCTCGGTGAGATTGTTCACGCCTCACCCCAAGTTACAGCCAACGGTGGGATCGCATTTAATTTCATCGTTGTTACCCAAGCCGATGCAGCCACCTTTGCCCCTTGGCGCGAGGATGGACTAACTTGTGCGCTCTACGTTGATGAACAAGCCCAACCTCAAGAACCACCAATCGAGACTGATACCGAGTTGGGTTCAAACATAGTAGATAGAGAAGACAAGGAGGACAAGGAAGACAAGGAGGACAAGGAGAACAAGGAGGACAAGGAAGACAAAGGAGAGAAACTGCGTTTATATACGAATACCACTTCGCATCAAGAACCACCAGTCACCACTCAAGAGCCATCTATCGAAACTCAAGAATCTCCCCGTCTCCCCATCCCCCCGTCTCCCCGTCTCCCCGTCTCTCCCGCCCCTCCGGCATCATCGAATTTTGTGCGAGTGGACTTAACTCGCCTGGATGAATTAATGCAGATGGTGGGCGAACTGGTGATTACCCGTGCTCGCCTGGGAGACAATGTGAAAGCTTTAAAAGGAGCAGTACCTGAACCCCAATTACGCACCCTCAAAGAAGTAAACCTCACCTTAGAACACCAACTGCGTGACTTGCGCGAAGGTGTGATGCGAGTGCGTTTAGTGCCGATTGGAGAAATTTTTGCTCGGATGCAGTTTGTTATCCGTGATATCGCCAGAGAGAGCCAAAAGCAGATTGCATTGGAACTGAGTGGTCAAACGACCGAAATTGATAAATTCGTGGTAGAGCGGATGATGGACCCGCTTTTGCATCTAGTGCGGAACGCTGTCAGTCACGGGTTGGAACCTGAAGCCGAGCGCATCGCTCAAGGGAAGCCATCAGAAGGAAAAATTGCCTTACGAGCGGCTACTGCTGGAGAAATGGTGGTGATAGAAATTGAAGATGATGGGCGTGGCGTGAATGTGGAAAAGGTGGCTCAACGGGCGCGATCGCAAGGGTTAATTGCTGCTGATGCCACACCTGACATGGCAACCATTCTCGACATCCTTTGCTCCTCCGGCTTTTCCACCCGCGATCAAGCCGATTTAACCAGTGGGCGGGGTGTGGGAATGGCCGTAGTGAAAAATACGGTGCAAGAACTAGGCGGCTTTCTGAGCCTAGAATCCCAAGTGGGTGTCGGCACCAAGTTTACCATTCAACTGCCTCTCACTTTAGCGATCGCAGATGCCCTTACCATCTCTCTGGGTGGGCAAACCTTCGCCATCCCCCAGTCTTCCGTGCGCGAGGTACTAGAAATTCAACCCACAGCCATTACCGAGTTGGAAAACAACGAAATTTTTTCCCATCGAGGAACTGTATTGCCCTTGATTCGCCTCGCTGACTTCTTCAAATTAACCTCAACTTCCCCAGAGCTACGAAATGGCAAATATTTACACGTCATTGTCGTAGGCAGTGGCTTGAGTGCGGTTGGTTTGTTAGTCGATCGCATTATCGGGCAACGGGAAATCGTGGTGCGTCCCCTCACAGACTCCCTGGTTCAGGTTGTTGGTATTGCCGGTGCCACTGAACTTGGGGATGGGCGTGTCGTTTTAATTCTCGACACAGCCGCCTTATTACAAGTGGGCAGGTTAGGAAGTTGGAAGATGAGTAAGTTAACAATTCGGAATTCGGAATTCGGAATTCGGAATTGATTTTTGAATGAGGATTTAAACCGTTTTTAATGACGAATTAGGTGGAAAGCTTTAAATGTTGCTAATTTAATCAATTCCCAATTTCCCCCAAGGAGCTTCATCATGCCAGAGACTCAAACTCAGTCTGAACCCTTTATTCTTTTTGAACTCGCAGAAACCACTTATGGTATTCCTACCTCTGTCGTTCAACAAATGGAGATGGTCGAACACATTACTCCTGTGCCGAATACTCCGATATTTGTGGAAGGAGTTGTCTTTTCTCGCGGTCAGGTCATTCCTGCTATTAATCTCAGGGTAAGATTTGGATTTAAAAAAGTTGATTACAACATCCGTTCACGTTTAATTGTGGTTAAAACTAGCAGCCGTACTGTGGGATTAATTGCTGATACTGCTCGTGAATTCGTCTCAATCAATAGTGATATCGTCCAACTCCCGCCGGAAGGAATTTCTGGATTAAGTGGTCGGTATCTGAAAGGAATTGCCATGTTAGGGGAACGGATGGTAATTCTCCTTAATGTTGAAGAGCTTCTGAATTTTACCAATGATATTTCAGCGGTGCTAACCGAAAAATAAACTGTAAAACTCTCAAGAGTAGAATGGAATGATTTTAGGATTTAATAACCAATATTAAGGCTGAATGAATTAATTTTGAATAGGAAAATATAATGGCTAAAAAATTTCGGAATCCCAACGGAAAAGTGGTTAATGCCAACAACAATATAGGCATAAGCAATCGTGATGCTTTGTTAGATCGGGAAATCACTCGCGTTCGTGATGAAGCCGAGCAAGTCACCGAGGCGGCTAACGGGATTTCGCAGACGATGGAGCAAATTACTCAAGGAACAGAGTCACAATTGCGATCGCTCGAAGAAACCGTCAGCGGCACCAACGAGATGGCGGCATCTCTTAAAGAAACGGCAACTCAAGCCGAATCGGTTGCGGGTTCTACCGAACAACTCGTCTCTAGTGCCAACGAAATGGCGGCATCCATTGAGCAAGTCACCGCGAGTACGGTAGATTTGGCAGCATCCGTCAGCGAAGTTGCGGCATCCATTCAAGAAACCAGCAGTTCCATTCGCAGCGTCGCTGATACCGCTCAAGAAATGGCAACCTCTGCCACTCAAGTAACGAGTTCGATGACGGAAATCGCTAGCTCGATCAAAAGCGTCAGCCGAGATACCGACTCTCTTGCCGCTTCAGTCAATGAAACGGCTGCTGCCACCGAGGAAATGTCCCGTTCCATCCAAGGCGTTGCTGACAATGCCAACAATTTAACCAGTGCTGCCGAACAGAGTACTGCCTCAATCAATGAAATGGCCGCATCCATTGAGCAAGTTTCGGCAACCACAGAAAGCTTAACTGCAACCGTAGAGGGAGTATCTACCTCCATTGAAGAAATGGCGCGTTCCGTGCAGGGAGTTGCCCAGAATGCCGCCCAAATCACCGAAGCCGCAACCAATGCAGCAACCAGCGCCACCGAACTCGATCGCTCAATTCGTTCTGTTTCGACTTTAACCAAACAAGCCGATGAAATTAGCTCTCGTGTAGCACGGGATGCCGAAGCAGGCGGAGCAACGGTGCAAAAATCCATTCAAGGTTTGACCCGTGTGCGGGATTCGATGGTGCAATCAGCAGATGTGATTCGGGATATGGGCAAGCGCACCAACGAAATTAGCAGCATTGTGGATACGATCAACTTAATTGCTGAACGCACCAACTTGCTCTCATTGAACGCCTCAATCGAAGCAGCAAGGGCTGGCGATGCCGGACGGGGTTTTGCGGTAGTCGCCGAGGAGATTCGGAACCTCGCAGAACGAGCAGCCCAAGCAACGAGTGACATTGCCTCCATTATTAAATCCCTTCAAGACGTCGCCCAAGATGCTGTAACCAAGTCCAATGAAGGGGTACGTGTTGCAGAAGAAAGCAGTAGCCTAGCTGAAGATGGGGCAAACGCGTTGAAGACAATTCTCAAAGGAGTGGAAGAAACCACACAACTCGTGCGCCAAGTTTCCCGTGCTTCAGAAGAACAACTGCTTGCCAGTCAAACCGTAGTGGCGGCCATCAATACCACTGTGACGCAAGCCAAGCAAGTTGCACAAGCCACCACCGAACAAGCCCAATCTGTCCAAAGCATCGTTCAATCTACCGGACAAATGCGGAAAATGGCGCAGCAAGTCTCTCAAGCAATGAATGAACAAGGGCGTGCGGCGCGAGACATCCTCAAAGCGGCACAAAACACTACTACCCTAGCCATGCAAGTCCGCAAAGCCACTGCCGAACAAGCCAACGGCGCAAGTCAAATTGTACAAGCGGTGGAATCGATGCGGCGTGGTATAGGGAGTACCTCCCGTGCCCTTGCTGAACAAAGTACGGGTAGCGACCAAATTTCTAAAGAAGCTGAACGACTTGCCCGTTTAATCGCCGGCGTCAGTAAAGCGATGAATGAACAAGCAACCGCTGCCACACAAATCACCTCAGCAGTGGAGAGTATGCGGCGACAATCTGAGCAAACGGCAAAAGCGATGAGCGAACAAACCCGCGCCATCAAAGATATTACGGCGGGTACGCAAAATGTTTCCAGACAAATTGGTTTGATTACCCGTGCCAATCGAGAACATTCTCAAGTCTCAGAGTCAATCCTGCAATCTCTGAGTAGTATTCGTCAAGTTACTGAACGTAATGTTCAAGACGTTAAACAAACTCAACAAGCTGCCGTTGGCTTGCGGGCACAAACTCAAAGTTTGACTGAGATTATGGATCGGATGAGTAGGAATGGGAATCGGTAATTGGGAATTGGGAATGAACGATGAACGATGAACTATAAACCATGAACCATGAACGATGAACTATGAACAATGCACCATCAATCATTATTTTTACCACTGACGCGAATTTGATCGTGCGTTCGTGGGATGAACGGCTGGCTGCTGTTACGGGGTTAACGGTGGAGCAAGTGCGGGGGCAATCCTTAACTAAGCTTGTTCCTGATTTAAAGTCTCGTGGGGTGTTGAGTTACTTCCAGCGTGTGTTAACCCAAGGTGCGATCGAACAACTCGAACCCGCCTCTTATCCTTATTTAATTGCCTGCAAACCATTCCAACCTTCGTCGCATTTCGAGCAGATGCAACAACGGGTAACGATCGCTCCTTTACGGGAAAATGGGCGGATTGTAGGTACTGTTGTCACAATTGAGGATATTACAGGCCAGCTCGACTTGAACCGAGAGCTGACTGAACAATTGGCTAGCCCTGATGAAGCAATACGGCTGCGGGCTACTCAAGCGTTGGCGATGGCTGAAACGAGGACTGGGGCTGGGGCGAGTACGGCGGCTGGGGCGAGTACGGCGGCTGGAGCGAGTACGGCGGCTGGGGCGAACATGGCGGCTGGGGCGAGCACGGAGGCATCGCCTCTACTGAGGGTGTTGGGGGATTCGAGTTGGCGGGTGCGACAGGCGGCGGTGGAGGGTTTGGCTCATCGGGAGGAGTCATCTATTGCGGCCTCTTTAGTGCGATCGCTACGGGAAGAACATCGTAATCCCAGTGTGCTCAATAGTGTGTTGCAAGTATTGGCTCATACTAATGTTGATACTCTGCCCGCCTTGATTGAATGTTTGCATGATGCCGATGTGGATTTGCGGATTTATGCAGCCTTGGCATTGGGTGAACATCATGACCAACGGGCGATCCCCGCTCTTCTGGGTGCTTTGGAAGATAGCGACACCAATGTACGCTACCACGCGATTGATGCTTTGGGACATTTGCAAGCTTCGGAAGCGGTGGATGCTCTATTAGGGATTGCACAATCGCGGGATTTTTGCTTATCATTTGCCGCTCTCGATACCCTGAAGCGCATTGGTGCGCCGATTATGGCCTCGCGGTTAGTGCCTCTGTTGGAGGACGATTTACTTTGTAGTGCGACTGCTGAATGTTTGGGCCAACTGGGGGATGCTAGCGTGGTTGAGCCTCTCATCCAGTTACTGAATCAGTCGGGTGCGCCGGTGGAAGTGATTGCGGTTGCGATCGCTTCTTTGTACGAACGCTATGAAACAACTTATGGTGAAGGTTGCTATATTGCCGACCTTGTACGTGGAGCGATCGCCCCTACAGGGACTCAGAATCTCCTGAATGCCCTACCTACTGCCAACTCAGACGAACTTCGTGCCCTTGTTCTGCTTTTGGGTCATTTGGAAGGGAGTGATGTAGAACGCGCCCTCACCCAACTCTTGAGTCAGGCAACCGTGCGCCCAGTCGTTGTGGAAGCTTTGGTTCGTTACGGCAAGCGAGTCACCAATTTACTCATTCAACAACTCGAAGCCGAAGATTTAGCCATCCGTCAGGCAGCCGTGGTAGTGCTAGGACGCATTGGGGATACCCGTGCTGGGCCAGCCCTAACACGCTTGTTGACAACAGACCCGGAATTGATGATCGCAACGGCAAGTGCGATCGCTCAACTTGGCGATACCAGAGCTTTCGACGCCTTACTCAGTCTGATCGGACATCCCGATGCCGCCGTGCGTCAAGCCGTCATCGCGGCCCTGAATTCCCTGGGACATCCCGATATGCCCACGCGATTGGTTTCTCTGTTACAAGATTCCCATCCCTTGGTGCGCGAATCGGCGGTTAAAATTGCTGGATATTTTGCTTTTGACGAATGCATAGCACTACTATTGCAGCTTTGTCAAGATAGTGAGGAAAATGTACGCCGTGCCGCCATTGAAGTGATTCCCTATCTCGAAGATGACTCCGTACTGCCTGCCATCATCCAAGCCTTAGAAGATGCATCCCCCAAAGTTCGGACTTCTGCCGTTAAAGCTTTGGGGCAAATTGACAGCACTAGCGCTTTTCCCTCCCTGATTAGCGCTTTGAGCGATGCGGATGCTTGGGTGCGGTATTATGCGGCACGAGCGATTGGCTGGCACAGCTATCCTGAAGCGATGACAGCTTTAGAGCAA
Source organism: uncultured bacterium (assembly GCA_966675205.1). GTDB lineage: Bacteria > Cyanobacteriota > Cyanobacteriia > Cyanobacteriales > Coleofasciculaceae > JBFLZA01. Next base: position 1,739 of record CBKWLJ010000169.1, on the reverse strand, counting down.
GTCATCCGTTCCGATTCTGCTGAACACGTTCGCGCTGCTGCAATCGAAGCCTTAGGGCAAGTGGGTGGGGCACAAGCCGTTTATATTTTAGCTCCGCTTGTCGAAACCGCAGACACGAACAGTGATTTAGTCCGAGCCGCCCTCACCGCTCTTGGGGAAATTGGACATCCCAATGCTTTACCGCCACTCCTCTCCACCCTGCGCGCACCCGATCCAGCACGACGCATCTGGGCAATTCGTTCTCTGGGGAAACGTGGGGGTATGGGTGTAGAGGCAGCACTGCAAGCCTTAGCGACAACGGAGGTAGAGGAGGGCGTGGTGCAAGTGGCGATTGAGGCACTAGAGCAGCTAGCGACACCAGAAGCGATCGCCAGTTTGCTGGAACTCACGGCTAACCCAACTCTGAATCAAGCTTGTATTGCCGCCTTGACACACCTCGGCGCGCCGCACCTAGTCGCGATTGTACGCGGATTGAATCATACCAATACTGGAGTCCGACGTTCTGTGGTAGAAGTGCTAACTCGGATGAAGCACCCCCGCGCCTCAGAACTTTTGCTGACTGCTTTAGAGGATGAGGACTCATCGGTACGTTTGGCAGCCGTTAACGCTTTGCAAAACTTAGGCAATCGCGATGCAGAACGAAAATTGGCACAGTTAGCCCGTACCGATCCCGATCCCACAGTGCGCCGTGCTGCTTCTAGAGGTATGGGGAAGACACTCGCGGACTCGCTACCGCTACGCTAACGGGAATCGGGAACTGGAAATCGGGAATAGACACCATGAGCAGCGCTGACAACGAACCAATGAAAATTTTTCTCCCCCAGCTTCCCCAACTCCCCCCGTTCCCTGTTCCCCATTCCCCATTCCCTATTCCCAAATACCAATGAGCCAGCTATGGGATTTTTCTCGCAAAACCTGAGTTTCTCTGACAGTGCCTTCACTCTGTTGCATGACTTAATTCACGATCGCACAGGCGTGAACTATGATAACGACCAGCGAGATTTGTTGGCTGAGAAACTTTCGCCTCGTGTGATTGCTTGCGGCTTTGATTCATTTTTGGATTATTACTACTTCCTCAAATACGATGCCGCAGGGGAGGAAGAATGGAAGCACATTATGGATGCGATCTCAGTGCAGGAAACCTTTTTTTGGCGTGAGATCGATCAGATCAAAACATTGGTAGATGTGTTAGTACCTCAGTATTTGGCAACACATCCTTTAAAGCCACTGCGGATTTGGAGTGCAGCCTGTGCCACGGGGGAAGAACCCTTGAGTATTGCCATAGCGCTCAATGAAGCGGGTTGGTTTCAACGGACGGCTATTGAAATTTATGCCTCGGATGCTAGCCCTAGCGCGATCGCAAAAGCCAAGGAGGGATTGTATCGAGAGCGCTCATTTCGCAATTTGCCTCTGTCGTTGCAAAAGAGGTATTTCCGAGCAGAACAAGGGGGCTGGCGAGTGCAACCTGAACTTCATTCACGAATTAAATGGGTAAGAGCGAATTTGATGGTAGACGCTCAAATCAAACCTTTAGCCGTTGCCCCCATTATCTTTTGCCGTAACGTGTTCATCTATTTTTCGGAAAAGACGATTCGCAAAACAGTGCGCCTATTTTTTGAGACGATGCCATCACCGGGATATTTATGTGTTGCCGCTTCTGAATCTTTATTGAAATTAACAACTGATTTTGAATTGCAAGAAATAGGAGGGGCGTTTATCTATGTCAAACGGTAGGTATT
>CBKWLJ010000168.1:0-17303 GCA_966675205.1 uncultured bacterium | reverse complement strand
AAAACAAGAGCAGGAGCAATCTGATCAGCTAAATGCTAAGGTTCAAGGGGAGGAGACACAAGACAATCCTAAAACGATCAAAATTTTGACTCAAGTAGTCGATAACTCGCCCGATGAGAAAAGCGTCATCATTCAAATTGCCGACAACGGCCCTGGCATCCCGAAAAAAATCCAAAAACGGATTTTTGACCCCTTCTTTACGACGAAACCTGTAGGGAAAGGCACGGGCTTAGGGTTGTCTATCAGTTATCAAATTGTAGTGGAAAAGCATGGGGGGCAGTTGCAATGTTTTTCCGAACTTGGAAAAGGTACGGAATTTGTCGTAAAAATTCCCATTACTCATCCCGAGCTTCCAACCTGAAAACATCATAGTTATGCTACAAGAAAGTGGTGGAGGTGCTAAATTAAATCACTCAAACAATGGGTATATACCGTCACAGCAGGGTTCTAGTGAATTCAGTATAAATCGTGACCAACTGCTCTATACTTGCATTGCTAATTCACCAGTTGTTCTGTACAGCATTGATAAAAATGGTATCTTTACTTTATTAGAAGGAAAAGGATTAGAAGCCTTTGAACTGCAAGCGGGTGAGGTTTTGGGCAAGTCGATCTTTGAGCTGTTGTGCAACTATCCCGATATATTGGCAAATATTCGTCGTGTCTTTGCTGGGGAAGAAGCATCTTGGATTGGGGAGTTAAAGAACTGTGTGTATCAAAACCGCACAATCCCCCTACGAGTGGCATCCGGTGAAGTTGTGGGTTTGGTGGGGATGGCGACGGATGTAACGCAAAAAAGTGAAGCGGATGAACAGTTGCGTTGGCTTGCCGCTACTTTTTATGACACGCTTACCTGCTTACCCAATCGGACTTTCTTTTTAAACCAACTGCATAGCTGCATTGAGCGATCGCGTGAGTGTCCGGACTATTTGTTTGCGGTGCTATTTTTGAATCTCGATCGCTTTAAGATGATTAATGAGAGTCTAGGCTACCCGGCGGGTGATCAAGTGCTAGTTGCGATCGCTGAGCGACTTAGAGCCTTTGTCCGGTTGGGTGATATTGTGGCGCGGGTTGGAGGTGATGAATTTGCCATCCTTCTCAAGGACATCAAAGATATCGGTGACGTTTCCCTCATTGCCAATCGTTTGCAAACTGAACTGCAACAACCCCTGGAGTTGGAAGGACAGGAAATATTGACGAGTGCCAGTATTGGGATTGCGGTGAGTATGCTGTGGTATGACTGCCCAGAAGATATACTCAGAGATGCCGATATGGCCATGTATCGAGCCAAAGCGCAGAAAAGAACTCGTCCGGTGGTTTTTAATCGAACCATGTATCGGCAAGCCGTGAACCGCTTGCAAATAGAAACAGACTTGCGGCAAGCCATCCCCCGGCAGGAACTGCAACTTTACTACCAACCCATTGTTTCCCTAATTACGGGCCGAATTAGCGGCTTCGAGGCACTGGTCCGTTGGCAGCACCCGACAAGGGGTTTGGTTTCTCCGGCTGATTTCATCCCTGTTGCAGAAGAAACGGGATTAATTATCCCGATTGGGGAGTGGGTGTTGCAAGCAGCTTGTAACCAAGCGAAGCAATGGCAGTTAATTTTTGGGCAGCAGACACCGTTAACCATTAACGTGAATCTCTCTGGCAGGCAGTTTGTGCAACCCAATTTAACGGCGAAGATTGATCAAATTCTGCGAGAGACAGGGATAGAACGACAAAGATTGAAACTGGAAATTACAGAAAGCGCTTTTATCGAGAATACAGATTGGCTGGGGAATCAACGAACAAGCGATGGTGTCATTGAGATTCTCGAACAGTTGCGATCGCTAGGAGTACAGCTAGGTATCGATGACTTTGGCACTGGCTACTCTTCCTTGAGCCGATTGTACCGCTTTCCAATTAATACATTAAAAATTGATCAGTCTTTCATTAAATCGATGGAGTTGTCTTGCGAACAACACTCTCATGCCTCTTCTTGTAAAATAGTTCGAGCGATTATCGGTCTAGCTCATAATTTAGGGTTGGATGTCACTGCTGAAGGTATTGAAACCTTTCAACAACTTGATCAACTCCGGAAACTGGGTTGTGAGTTCGGGCAAGGTTACTTTTTCTCTGAACCTGTTGATGCACTCAAAGCAGAGGCATTAATTGCTGCACAACCGCAATGGTGAAGCCATCTTGATTTGTTTTTTTACTTAAGTGGACTTGATCTCACATAGGTAAATCGCCCTCCTAGAATCCGCAGGACGTAAGTGCAATTACTTATGGGTTAATTATTAAATGAAAGTTATAACTGTCGCCATAAAGGTTAGGACTTTCTTTAACAGCTAAAATGACCACGTACCCGTAATAGACATAAAAGCCCTATGCCTTCTGCCTCTTACTATACCCGTCTTAGGTACGAAGATTATCTGCTCAAGGATAGAGAATTTCAGGACTGGGAATAGCACTGACTACGACCAAAAACCCTGTACTTCACCCACTAGAAGGGGGTTTCTTGGCGCTGACGATACTAGGGTAAAGATATAGAGCTTCGTTGGTTTAACAGCTATGTTTGCTCAGATCAAAATCTTAGTAGGTTGCATAGGGGTATTGGGATTGAGTACTTTAATCGCCTTGCCTGCTTATTCACAAATTAACCCCTTGAATAGAAACAACACAAATCGGAATCGAACTCTTTTAAATGAGCCGATTATCCAAGTGAATCCGGGAACACGCAATGCTGATGGTAGTAGAACTTATCCCTATAGTTCGAGGATAAATGATTTGGGCTGGATTACTACACCGCGTGGTGATGTGATTTATCCGAATGTGGGGATAAAAAATGGTGACGGTTCAACTACTTACTATTACCGAAATGGTGCAAGGATTACTATTGACAGAACAAAACTTCCTGCTTCTGGAGGATTGCTTAGATAGTTAGATTATTCATTAGAGAGGTAAGGATATGAATAACGTGGAAAAATATCTCGTATCTGAGGATGGACAGTCTAAAACAGAGAACGCTGAAAACCTACCAAAAGCAGACTTAGACGATATCGAACTCGAGGAAGAAGAGAGTTCTGAAGATTTACCAAAAGAAGACTTAAACGATATCTGATACGAAATTGCGTTCAAACATAGTAGTTGGGACAGACACTGGAACGCTCCGGACGCAGGGACACGGAGAAAAAGAATATGCTATATATGAATGCAACTTCGTATGAACACCCCTGACGAGTGCAGCGCGGCAAAAATAAGCCAACAGTCCAAAACGGTTAAAAAACTTACTGTACGAACTTTTCTCTCTTTTGCCTCCTGCCTTATATCTTCTGCCTTCTTACACTAGAACGAATCGAAAGGCTTAACGGCAAAATCTCCCAGAGTAACGGTAAAACTTTGTTGTTGCCCCGAAGCGACAAAAGTAATAATGGTTTCGCAAGTCACAGCAACGGCAAGCATGACTAAATTGCGAGTTAACGGATAGTCACAAACATCATCATTTGCCGGAGAAGGAACGCGATACATTTCGTTCCAAATAATTTCTGCATAATCAGTAGAAAGTCCCACATGGAGACAGGGAAGTTGCGCTTCTTGGCAATACTCTTTCACAGCTCGACGCGCCACACTATTATCAAACGTATCAATCACCAGATAAGTATCGCGCAGCAATTGAGCGCAGTTAGCGGAGGTTAATTCTTGGCAACGTCCGTCTACAGTTACTCCTAAGGCACGATACAGACTATTGCTCAAGATTTTGGCTTTGTAAGCACCGATATCGGATTTATAGTAAGGTTGGGTGGAGAGGTTGCGTTCTTCGATGCGATCGCGGTCAATCACCCTCAGCTTCCCAAATCCAGAACGGGCCAAATTTTCTGTAATATTTGCCCCCAGCGCCCCAGCACCGCAAACCATCACAGGGAAGTCCTTTAGCTGTGCCATCAGGGTGGGTGTTCTATAAAGTTGTTCGTGAAAAAATATAGACATTTTTCTATTAAATCATGTTTAAGTCTCTCAATAAGGGTTTTCGTAGGCTGCTAGCATCAAGTTTGTGATTGCATCATAGCCTTCTTACCAAGTCTGCTTAAATAATATAAAAACAATAAGAAATTTAAAGCAGCTTATGAGTATTTACTCTTAAGAATGTAATATAAACTCCAAGAATTTTACTAATAGAAATACTCTCTTGCTTGATTGAGCGATTATACAGATGGAAGAGCTGGGATGATCTACTTCTAACTTTTTGACCGCTCTTTTACAGTTTGTATATATCGATTTAATTTAACCTTTTTGGCTTTAGATTTAAATTAGGGTAATAGGAAGCACCAAGCATGAAATTAACTTGGCTGACTTCTAAATCTATATGTATGGGCTTCGGATGCGGCTTTGAATGATTACCTCTGTGTCTTTTCTCCCACTTCTAGTCATACTCTCTCGTTTCTAGTAATACAAAGAAAGTTAACTGGTCATACAAGGAAAAGCAAATGGTAGACTACTACGCACAGCTAATAGAGCGTATTTCTCCGCTTCGCAGTTTTCTGGTCAATCATCCAGTTTATACCCGACTGTCCGATCTAGATTCGCTGCGAATTTTCATGAAATCTCATTGCTTTGCTGTATGGGATTTTATGTGCTTGGTGAAAACGCTTCAAGCTAGGTTGACCAGCGTAACTGTACCATGGCTACCCCCTACTGATATTTTCTCTGCACGACTGATTAACGATATTGTTTTAGCGGAAGAAACTGATGAAGTGGCTCCAGGTTATTTTATTAGCCACTTTGACCTTTATTTGGCTGGGATGAAGGAAGTTGGCGCTGACGTTCTTCCCATTCAAAAATTTATTTACCAGCTTCGAGATGGAAAAACCGTACAAGCTGCCTTGAATAATCTTGCCATTCCAGCTACAACAAAGGCATTTGTCCTCAACACCATAGAAGCGACGTTTAAATCCAATCATGAAGTCGCAGCTACCTTTTTGCTAGGTAGAGAAGATGTAATTCCATCAATGTTTCGACGTATCCTTCAGAGCTTAGATGATTCCAGCATTGATTGTAAACATCTATCTGTTTACCTAGAACGTCATACTCACCTTGATGAGGACGTTCATGGACCAATGGGTGAGCAACTTCTCAAAAATCTCTGTGGCAATGACGCTCAAAACTGGGAACAAAGCACTTTAGCCGCAGAAAAGGCACTATTAGCTCGTATATCTCTTTGGGATGGATTAGTTGTGAAAATGATATACAACAGACAATCCTCCCAAATGTCTGCAAACAGGTCTAATATCTTCATGTCTGGGTTGCCAGAACCTGAAACTGGGGAACAGCCGTCTATCAATATTCCAGATTCGGGTCACAGGCTGTCTTTGAATTAGGCCAATTAGAAAAAAATCAAGATTAGGGAAAAACGAGAATTCACTAAACACTCACAGGACTTACGCACAGACCCTGTATAGAGTAGGGGCACGATACCAAAGCCCCTCCGGATAGTAGTTCAACGGTAAATGCGTAAGTCCTGACTCATTCAAAACCTTCCTTGTTCCTGTTCTTCGTTCCCTTTATACCGAGTTGCGTTCAAAGATAGTAGCTGAGATTGACACGGAGACGCGGGGACGCGGGGACGCGGAGAAAATGAATATGCTACGTATGAATGCAACTTGGTATTAAGTAAAAAATAGCCCCAGGAGAAATACTGGGGCTAAATTATTCGTATTTGAGAATGACTTCTATAACCAAAATCAAAACAATTCAAAGGCTTAGGAGCTGCTCGTACCTAATGAGAAGACGACCATTCCAGAGATTCAACGTCTTCATCAAAACAGAATAAGTTTAAATGATCAGGATGATCCATCAGATCTTTTGCTAACAAGAAACCAGAAATCGTCCAAGTTTGATATTTCCGGGCTTGTTTACCTACTAATCTGCCATTCCTACCATCGTAATACTCTGGCCATTGGTCTTGGCTCAAGCGTTTTTCTGCTAGTTCAAGAGCAATTCGTGCAATTTGACTTCTTCCCGTTTTTAGGGCTGCTGCGGCCAAAGGCCAGAGCAAAACAGGCCAATTCCCCGCATTGTGATATGACCAAGGTACATTTTTGGGGTCGCAGCCGGTCAGAATCTTCCATTCCAAGCCTTCTACTGCGGGGAAACAGATTTTCATCGGCATTTTTCCGACCAAATCTCCCCAGCGTTGTTCGATCAGATCCATAATTCCCTGAGATTCTTCAGTGCTGGCCAGCGAAGACATAATCGCGATTAAATTACCCAGGGTAAAGAAGCGAAAATCCATCCGCGCAGGACCAAGATTACCAGCAAGATATCCTCCTCGTTCTGGCATCCATTCAGTTAGCCAGTAAGGAATCGAATCGGGATAAATATTGAATTTATTGACCGCATTATCCCCAAATTCTTCGCCTTGATAGCGATAGATTTCGTTCAAACGCTTAATATCGAGCCAATAATACTGACGAATATGGAATCTGAGTGTCCTCAAGCGCTGATTGACGACTAAGTTATAAATCTCGCCTTGACGGCCGGGTGCTAGGAGTTCTCGTACCGATCGCAAAGCAGCATAAAATAGCGCTTGGATTTCCAAAGGATGCCCATAAACACCCATCCGACGATCAATCATAAATGCACCATCCGGCACCAACATCGTCGGGAACATATCGAAGCGATCGGCGAGGCAAAGCTTGAGGATGTGTATCAGTCCTGTTTGAAATTCCGGTTGATGTGCTAGCGCTATGTCCCCCGTTGTTTTCACATAAGCTCGCAAGATAATAATCCACCAGAGGCTAGAATCCACTGGCGTGACTCTGGCGATCGCATGTTCCCCAAAATCTGCTGTCAAAAATTGCTCACCATAGCTTGTCGCTACCTTGAAGCTAGCCGGCATCAGACCCTGGCCCGCATTAAAATAGTCCATCTGCTTGGTTTCATTCTGAAGCGCCAGTGTTTCGACTAAGAAATTGCGGACAATTTCTGTTTGGCCGTTGATCAAAAACAGCAGCGCACAAGAAACAAAATCGCGGACAAAGCACTGGTTGTAATTAAGAGGTTCTACATCGGGATCGCGAGCGGCGACGGTTCCAACCGGGCGTCCGTTATAGTAAATTACAGAATCTTCAAGTGCTTTCCACGCTTCTGCAACGAGATCGCCTTGCACTACATCGCTTCGTATTATCATTCCTTCCTCAGCATCCTCTTGCTTCATCGAACGCTTCATTACGTTTTTTTCGATGGCTGCTCGATGCCGGCGTTGCGAGCAGCCACCATATAGCGGAAAATGTACTCTGCTAGCTCCAAGGAGTTGCGGGCAACTTCTGGGGAAGACGCCCAAACTGTAACACCATGATTCCTGATGAGTAGGGCATTAATCGACGGCGGTGCCGCCTTAAAGCGCTCCTCAATATCACGAGCAATCTGAGGCACTTCTAGATGGTTGGCAAAAACAGGCATAACCACTTTGGGGTTTTCTTCCCACACCCCGAAGCCCTTAAGCATTTCTAAAGGTGGCAAAGGCAGGGAATCCCCAGTGGTAAAGTTAGAAACTAGATTGGCCTCAATAGAATGAACGTGATAGCAGGCTTGAGCCTCTGAAAACAGTGAGTAGATTGCCTGATGAATACTAGTTTCAGCCGAAGGACGCGCATCTGGCACTGGTTGTTCGATTACCGTGCCATCTGGGGAAATACGGATAAAATCATCCAAACTCAGTTGCCCTTTATTGCGTCCACTGGCGGTAATCCAGAAGCTGCCATCAGGCATCCGAGTGGAGAGATTCCCCGCTGTCCCCACCATCCAGCCGAGCTGGTAAAAGTGACCAGCAGTAGAAATTAAAGTGAGTCTTGGATCGGTATTCATTCTAACCTCAAAAATTTGCGGAAGTAGGGTATTGTGCGTTAGAGATTACATACTCTTTACAGAATTTCAAGGATTTTTGCTGTTGTCATACATTTATTCATTAAGGCTATAGTCAATTGAAGAAAAATCATGTAGAATCTCACGCATCTATCACTTAAGTGCAATTTATGGGGTAAGCATTCCCTCTTTTTTTGTTAAAAACAATAAAGCGTTGGGAATTCAGCCTACTTGTCACAACCTTGGGCTTCAATCTTGAGAAAACGTACCTATTTTTGAGGAAAGATGGTTTTTTCTTCAAGATTTAAGGGCTTCTTCCTCATAGAAAATTTAAACTTTCTCCAGGTGAGTGGTAGGAAGAAAAGTTTCTGGGCATGATTCTTGTTGTTTATCGGCTGGCTTCAAGTAACCATGCAGTCGTCATGAATAGAATGAGTTGCTGATCAGTTTATCGTTGAGCAATGACCAAGAACAGTTAAAAGGATGTTTAATACCAAGTTGCATTCATACGTAGCATATTCATTTTCTGGAGCGTCCGGAGCGTTTCCACGTCAGTCTCAACTACTATCTTTGAGCGCAACTCGGTATAAGAAGTCACTTTTGCTACACGATTTGGTTGCAGATTCCCTTAAATCCCCCTTAAAAAAGGAGACTTTGAGCAGTTTTATCCTGTCTTTTTGAAGCAGGGGGGCTAGGGGGGAGTGATGCTTAACACTTTTGCAGAAAACCGCTAAGAATCTTGCCATAGCTGAGATAACTGGGTGCGGATATCAAAAAAGTCATTCCACCGAAGGTAGGGTTTGTTGTGTTCATCAAGGTATTGGCTGAGGCGATCGCGAGCAAATACAATCGGAGCATGAAGTGCCATCATTAAGTCGGTCACCGAATCTCCGATCGCAATTGGTTCTTCAGTCGGGTGTTTTTCCATCACCTTCACCTTAGCAACCAGTTCTGTACCTCCCTCAAACGGTGAGTTCACCTGTAGAAACTCACACTCGGTATCCACATCAACGGCATAAATCGCTGCAACTCGTTCTAGTAAAGTTGGGTTCGTACTATCAGAAGTCCCTGTTGTCTTCACCTGACTCAGCACCGTTTCTACCATGCCGCGCAATCCTCCAGAAACGACAACAAAAGGAACCCCTTGCTCATCCAAAAAATCTATCAACTCCACTAACCCCGGACGAGTTGCTTTCGGTTGGGCATAGTTTATGATTTCTGGATAACGGGAAGAGGGAATCGACTCCAAGAGTTGTCGCACTCCTTCCCGCAAGGTTAAGCGCCTCGCATACATTTCGGGCATCAACTTATCCGAGAGCTCTGGTGTAAATTCCTTGAGCATCCCTACGAAGGTTTCTTCGGCTGTAATCGTGCCATCGAAGTCACAAAAGACGATGCGCTTGTGTTGATTTTGGAGTTGAGATTCTGGATGTTGGATAGAGGGAGAAAGGTTTTGGGACACGCTTGGGCGTAGGACTTCTCAAGAATACAGAGAACAGGATACAGGATAAAGCGTGGTTTCCTTCAACCTTGCGGAAAAATCACTTGACCAAGCCCCTACTCTTCGAGAACGCTCCGCGAACAGGGCGGGAACTCCTTAATAGGGAAAAGGAAACACAGAAAGAAAATTAGCCTCGAAGATAGGGGACTCAAGCCCCTACAACAAAAAGGTTTCTTCGTTACGGTGCTTCAATGCTGGAAATGCGCTTCAGGCGGCTCCAACCTCCAACACCGCTTTCCTCGGCTCCAGGTTGGGAAGGAGACAGTCAGCAAAAGTTAAGTTATATAAAGAAAGTATGGACATTTTCAGCAAATATCCTGGGGTTTTCAAAGTGGATATTATGACCACAATAACTCACTATTTGTAACTTTGCAGATTGGCACATTCTCGCCATTTCCGAGTTAATGGCTATGAATTTGGCATCATATTCCCCTACCAAAAAAAGTAAATCATTCTTGTTTTCTTGTAGTTCTTTCCATAAAGAAGGTTGACAGCCTGTGCTTAAATTGCGAAGCGACTTGGTCAACTCTAAAGGGTTATTTTTTAAACGATTGATTATCAGATTTTCAAAAAATGGATGTTTTTTTAGGGAAGCAAAAATTGGCTGATTATACCAATTCAGCAAAAAGCTTTTAAAATCATTTTTTTCTAATTTTTCTGCTATTTTTAAATCCTGCTTAATTCGTTCTCTTCGATCCCCTTCAGTTTTCAAACCAGGAGAAGCAGATTCAAGCACAACCTTAGAGAAGCGGTGTGGAAAATGAAGGGTCAAGTATAGAGCCAATCGTCCCCCCATCGAATAGCCAACCAAAAAGCATTCCTGAATCTGTAGCTGGTCTAGCCAATTCATCAAAGCCTGGGCGGTGTTTGGCATTGTGTAGCACTCTTCCCCACCCATAACCCTCGTTTTTCCATGACCGGGCAAGTCAACAGTGAGATAACAAAATTGGTCATTTAATAAGGAAATAACTTCATTGAATTCATGGCGATCGCCCATAAATCCATGCAAAAAGAGAATCAGCGGTTTCTCTCTATTACCCGTCAAAGAATAGTGAAATTGAATGTTGTCAACCATTAGCATTTGCCGCTACTTTAAGAAACTTGTTGTAGGTATAGTACCTCCTCTCATTTAATCTATAGAATAATGATTCCTCCTCTAGGAGAATCATTCGCGCTTATGCCCTGTGATACCCTAAATGGCTGAGTTGAAATAATTACTATCGGCGCGCAAGCGATCGCACATTTTTCAAAAATTCAAATGCGAGTCTGGAAGCGCAATAGAGTCGTTTGCTTTGCTATTCACCCACAACGTCCACCTACTCTAATCACTACTGTGGGTTTAACAAGTCGATTTAATGAACTGCTGAGGTGATCATCATGCCAAAATTAGAATTGACAGTCGGGCAAGTCATTGATTTAGTCAAGCAACTTCCCCAGAAAGAGAAGTCTGCTGTTTTGCAAGCTCTCAACCGGGAAACAGGAAAAGGGATAGATGAAAAGTCCAAGCGAGAGGAGCAGCAACTCCGTGCCATAAGTTCTGAACGGGGACTCGATTGGGATAAGTTGAGTGAAGATGATAGGGATGTGTTGGCACGGAAATTTCTGCATAAAGCATAAACCTTGATAACAGCGTTATCAGGTTGTGTAGGGGCACGGCAATGCCGTGCCCTGATTGTTTAACAGTCCCCACAAGCGGTTCCACACCATTACTTGTTAATCCAACGAAACTGATAAGATTGCTCTTTCGCGCCCCATACCAAATTACCAGCTTCATCAAAGCCTCTATCTTCAGTGTCCATCCCGGTTTGATGAAGCGTGATTGTATTGGTAATTTTTACCGCACCTCTATAGTTAGTCGGACAACCTTCACGAGGTGTTTGGCCCACGTAGTTTTCACCCACTGGTTTTAAAAAGACACTACAGGTAACGTCACCTAACCTGCTTGATGATATCACTCGTTTAATTTTTGGGCGATCGCACAATCCAATCAAAGTTTCTGGAGTTGGCGGCCGAAACGCCCTCGATTCCACACTTTGTCTATCACCACTAGGGGCAATCCGTAGAAATCGCTGTCGATAGGGTTTAGCCAAATTTCGCGAAAGCGCTTGTTCCTGATACAGGAAAACCGAGGGACGAGTGTTAAGTGAAGTATCAGCATTCTCCACTCTCACCTCGCAAGTCGTCATACGGACATTAGGCGCACCAGGATTGGCGGCAGCTTGTGCGGATGTATCCATCACTCCAATAAGATGAGAGACGACATCCTCCACCTGTTTCTCAATGGGCACCGATTGAGCAACAGCATAAGCTGGAGTTGCGGCTGCCCAGAGAAAGGCGACAACGGCAGCATTCCTAATGCTTGTGTTCATAGAAAATTACTTGGAATCAAATACATACTGCTGAGCTTTACGCCAATAGCGAGAGAAGCGCTTGAGGTCAATATACCCGTCATAGTCCACAAATGGATCAGGTGACCACACTTCAACCTCTAACCCAGCATCTTCAATATCATTACAGATAGTCTCAAAGCGGGGGCTAGGACTTGCCGCCGTCGCCACACCATCAGCCTCGTGTTCCTTGGCAAAAGCAACAACTTCTGCCGCCACATTGCCCCGCCGAATGGTTACAGGTAGCTCTAGCAAACATTCATAAATAAAGACAATTCGCTTCAGGCTAATTTGCCATTCTTGTAACAATGCATCATCCCATACCCAAATTGCAGGAGAATTAGGATATTCTTGCAGGGCTGGATTTTCAGGACTCAGACAATCACCATGTACCCAAACAATCGGTTTTTTCATTGATATTTCTACTTAAAAGTTTTCACTAAAAAGAGCCTAGAACAGCGCGACAAAAATAACCCACCCATTCAAAAAGATTAAAAAGCTTACTGTACAAACAATATCCCTTTGAGCCTCCTGCCTTGGAGCCTTCTGCCCCCTGCCTTCTTACACTAGCGCCGCCGCTTCTTCGGACGCTCAAAACTCCGACTTCCGCCACTCCTATCAATTGACTCTGCTTTGGGAAACAGTTTCTGCTCTAGCTGTTCGTAACTGCCCTCAAAATCACACTTGCCGTAGAGGGGACAGACTTGACAATATTTGCTATTCGTGTATTTCTCTAAGTTCTCCCGATTGAAGAAATAAGGCTTGTGGCTGAAAGTACTGGCTACCCATTGCCACGAGAGATTATTGCTCGCTGGGTCACCATCGAGGAGATGCTGCAAAAACCATCGTGCGCCTGCCTGCCAACGGATGTGTCGCCAATGCACCAGGTAAGCTGCCATCCACATTCTTTCGTGGTTGTGCAGATAGCCTGTCTCTCGCAATTCGCGACTGAAGCTATCGATACAAACCATGCCAGTGGTTCCCTGTTCTACATCAGCAGGTAATTGCATCGCGTACACTTCGGCAGCGTAGCCTGTTTTGTATTCCTCTTGATCTTCCCAAATATCATTCCCTTTTTCGGCATACAATCGCTGCCAGTAGTCTCGCCAACCGAGTTCCTGAATTAATTTCTCGGCGTCATCGGGCTTTCTCACTTTATTAAGAGCTGCATCTCGCACTCGGGCCAAACTCAAAACCCCATATCGGATATAAGGGGAGAGTTGCGTTACTTTGCCATTCAGGAAGTTACGCGACTTGGCATATAGGACAGGGTCTACTTGCTTGAGTGCGGCTTCTGCTGCTTGATGCCCTCCTTTTATGTCGCTGATATGGTCGTCATCGTTTACTGCTGTGGGAAACTGCTCTCGGACATAAGCTATTAGCTCATCGCGACTGGCAAAGTTCCGCCGCATATCGTGATTATTAATTTTGCTCATTTTGCGTTTCTTTCAACCGCCGCTGCTTAAGCTTTCTTTCTGTTTTACTGTTTATAAATGTTACATAACTTTACTTTTTTGGGGAGCTGTAACCTTTTTCAAATCCTGGGGGTGGGCACTGTACACCAGTACTTTCAAATCTTTCACTTTTGTAAGCAGTGCCCACCCTACATCTCAGGACTTAGGCAAATTTACTGTTAAACCGCCATTTGTAGGGGCGATTCATGAATCGCCCCTACTATATATGGTATCCATGCGTAAGTCCTGATCTCTTGTGGGATGGGTATCGGAGCCTGTCCAAGTTATTGCTGGTTAAAAGTGGAATCGCCCAGATGTTTTAACCCTTTGACCTTTCCCCCCGCCCCTTATCCCCAAAGGGGGTCCCACCTTCCCCTTTCACCTGTCCTCACAAGGGTTCAAGTTGTAAGCACGACATGATCAGGGGTAGCGCATCTCGATTTGGATTGTTGTGTTAGAGCCGATGAGCACAAAGGCGGCATCTGCATAGTTGGGTGGCCCTGTAACGGCAGGAGCATTGTTGGAAAAGCCATAGCCTTCTGCGGGAATGCCAAGGCCGTCTCGATTGAGTTGCTCATCGCCGTTGCTGTCGTGGTAGAGTGCGATCGCATAAGTTCCTGATTCAAGATTTTCAAAGGTTGTAGTAAAGGGCTGATCCGGCTCTTCCGGAAGGTTGTCAGCAATGACTACACACTCTCGCTGTACTGCTCTATCGTTATTGTTGGGGAATCCTTGGCTGCCGTTGAAAATCTTGAAGCAGATCTTTCCTTGCTGATTTCGCAAACCTTGCACTTCAACGGTTAGGTTTCCAGTTAGCTGCGCTCTGGCTACAGCCGGAAACACTAAACTGGCGAAAACAACTCCAAGCAGTACCCTTAATTTTGGTTTCATCACGTTAGAACCTAATTGTGTCAGGTGGAAAACAATCGCCCAGTTAGTTTAGCAACCACCTTCACTACCTCTTCTGGCACGACAGGTTTTGCTAAATGTATTTGGAAGCCAGCTTCTATTGCTTTTGTCCGATCTTCGTCTCTAGCGTAAGCGGTTAACGCTACGGCTGGAATCTGCCCTCCTTCTGCTGGAGGCAACATTCTAATTTTGCGAATTAAAGTGTATCCATCCTCAAGAGGCATCCCAATGTCGCTGATGAGGATATCGGGTTGCCTGATTGAAGACTTGCCTGCAATGATCTCAAAGGCCTCACTCGCTGAGGTTACTGCCGTTACTTCTGCTGCATTCGCTTCGAGTATCGTAGTGAGTAAGTTTCTGGCATCAGGTTCGTCATCAACCACAAGTACCCATAAGGCTTGAAGCAGTAAAGAACTTTCCTGTGATGCATCATTACTGAGCACATGGTGTTCATCACTGATTAAAAGAGTTTGAGAATCTTCCTTTGCTTCTGGATAAGTGTTCTTCAAGGGTAGCTTTACGATAAATTTTGCTCCCTGCCCAACTCCAGGACTTTCTGCAAAAACACTACCTCCATGCAAGTCCACGAGATGCCGAACAATAGCTAATCCTAGCCCAAGACCTCCATGAGAACGAGTAATGGTGCCATCGGCTTGACGAAAGCGATCGAAGATATAGGGTAAGAAGTTGGAAGATATGCCTTGACCATTATCCGCAACTGTTACTTTAGCTGTTCCATCTTCACGCTCAAGGCGGACTTCAACTTGTCCTCCATTAGGGGTAAATTTAATCGCATTGGAGAGCAAATTCCAGACAATCTGCTGCAAACGCATCGAGTCACCAAAAACTGGCTCGACTAAGGGATCGAACGCCATCTTAATCTGAATATCTTTTGCTTCGGCAGCAGAACGTACTGCCTCGCCCGCTGCATCGATGACTGAAGTTAGTTTAACAGTTCGCTGATCTAGATGAAGCTTACGAGTCATAATCCGCGAAACATCTAACAAGTCTTCAATGAGTTGAGCTAATGCCTTCGTATTGCGGCCAATTGTCTCTAAAGCACGAGCTGTAGTTACCTCATCAAACTTTCGCGTTCGCAGCAGTTGAGTCCATCCCAGCATTGAATTAAGTGGTGTACGTAGCTCATGGGACAGAGTAGCGAGGAACTCATCTTTGATGCAATTGGCTGTTTCTGCTGCATTTCGGGCTTCTTGCTCACGAGCCAGAAGTTGTTCCCGTTCTTCCTCCGCCCGCTTGCGCTCAGTGATGTCAATCGCAACTCCACCTACCAAAGATTGCCCAGAAGCATCGGTGATGGGGAACTTATACACGAGAAACTCCCCTAACAATCCATCAGGACGAGGAGCAGATTCGATCGCTTCAAGTACTTCCTGGGTTTGGGCTACCTTGCGGATGTTTTCAATATAGGTTTTGGCAAACTCTCTTGGATAGATATCGGAAGCATTTTTCCCAACTAAATCCAGAGTCGGCAGCTTAAACAAGCGAGTATAGGTTTGATTCACATAAATAATAAGTCCATCTTCATCACTAATCCAAGCCGCTGCCGGACTGTGATTCATAAAGGCTTGAAATCGCTCTTTACTTTCCCGTAGTGCTTGTTCAGACTGGAGTAAAGAAGCTGCGGCTCGTTCTGCTGCATCACGCGCACGCGCTTGTGCTCTCGTCAAACCAAACAAAACAACACTAATGAGCAATCCACCAAACCCGATGTAAGGCACCAGACTTCTTCCTGAAGCCAACTCAATGTCTGGTCTTGAGGTGAAAGAGATACTCCAAGGGCGTCCCGCAATATTGAGGGTTGTGGTGGTTCTAAAGCGAGGTTTGTCAGGGCTATTTCCAGTTGGATTGGAGCGATACAGTAAATTGTTCGGCTCTAAATCAGCTCCGTCATAGATTTCAATGTCAAGCACGGAATATGGAGTTGTCCCTAAAATGCCGCTCATCAGGTCGCCAGCACGAAACGGACTGTAGATAAACCCCCTTAAGGCGTTTCGACGCTCGGTAACTGTAGCAGGGGTTTCACCGTTCCGGTAGACGGGAACATAAATCAGGAAGCCAGCTTGCTTGTCACTATCGATTTCTTGAACCAGGATAACTCGACCGGAGGCGGCGGGTGCGCCACTATCACGAGCGAGTGCCATTGCCGCACGACGCACTGATTCTGTGTACATATCAAAACCAATGGCAGCTTGATTGCGTTGATCCAACGGTTCGAGGTAAATAATCGTGTGATACTCGGCGCGATTAAAGTCTGGCTGTATACTAAAGTCTTTATAACCCTGTCTTTGCATATCCGCAGCGATCGCATCTTTTTCTTCTGGCGTTATCCGCACAGACAAACCGATGCCTTGTATGCCGGGATAGCGGCGTTGAAGCTCAAGTCGGTTCACATAAGCGCGGAATTGAGCAAGACTGACTTGATCATTGGCTGCAAATAACCCACTCCCTGCACGCAGCATAGCAATGTAAGTATCTAAGCGATTTTGAATGTCGTTTTGGGTGCGCTGCACTGCATTCTCGAACCGTAATCGGTCTTTATCTTCACTCGTCTTGGCAATGTAGTAGGTGGAAAGGGTCGTCAATACTAAAGTAATCGCAAGGACAAAATAGGGAATCCAGATGCGACGCGATCGAGGAGGTTTTAAGGACAAGTCCGGTTTCATGAAAGTTCTGAGTCGGTGGGAGCAATACTAAAGGTGTTGGGATAATGGTGGGATTACATTAAGTTTGTGGCTGCGCGACTTATCTTTTCTTAGTGAAAATTAAGCTGCTCTCGATTAGTTGGAAGTTTGGTAAAAGCAAGGTGTTTTAAAGTGTAATCCCAACCAATTTGCTTCATTTCTCGCTCAGGCACTTGAAAATTAACCGTGCATCCTTTCCATGCTGACTTGTACGCGTTATACAACCAGTTTCCCATCTACTAGTTCGCCTATGCCATCATACTCAGAGGAACTTCTGACGATTTCTATCGAATTAGGTAAAGCCAAAAATACAGCAAGGGCACGGACAAAGCCCGTACCCCTACCTAATCAAAGCTAAACTGCTTGCAAGATAACGAATATACCGAAATTTCAAGCCATCAATGCTAATTGCTAGCAGCTTGAACAAATCCCAATGTTAAGCTGTCTTTAGCAAGGAAGTGATCCAGATGGAATGCTCTTTCCTCAGTTTTCAAAAGGATTTTTTCGT
>CBKWLJ010000167.1:0-17339 GCA_966675205.1 uncultured bacterium | reverse complement strand
CTATAGAAAATAATATTAAATTTCAGAATAATAGAACTTCAAGATGAACTTGTAAGCATCATTCACATCTAATCTTGAGAGGTATAAATATGCGAACAACACTGATGAAACTCAAGCACTTCACTGGGTTGATGCTCAGTGTGCTTCTCCTGGGCATCGGATTGAATACTTGTGCCATACAGTCTCCCCAAGCGATCGCAGCTCCAACTCAAAACGACGCTGAGCAGAACCGCTATCGTCAAGCCGCTCAGTACTCTGAAGAAAACGATGGGCTGGCGATGGTCGTTGTGAAATCAGGACAAGTTGTATTTGAGTCCTACAACGGAGTGAGACCAGAGCGAGGCATTCCCCTTGCCAGTGGCACCAAATCTTTCTCCTGCGCGATTGCCCTCCTGGGAGTGCAGGATGGTCTACTGACTCTGGACGAACCCGTTGCCAACACAATCCTTGCGTGGAAACGCCATCCGCAAAAATCAAAAATCACCATCCGCCAACTACTCAATCTGACTAGCGGCATCGGGGGTGGAGATAGGGGAGATGTCCCCAGCTATGCTGAGGCAATTAGGGAACCATCAACTGCGGAGCCAGGAACTCAATTTCAGTACGGCCCGGTTCCATTTCAGATTTTTGGAGAGGTGATGCGCCGCAAATTGGCAGCACGGGGAATGGCGGAAACACCCCTGACGTACCTGGATTCACGCATCTTGCAACCGATCGGTTTGAAGTACGATCGCTGGACACATCAGGATGGACAACCCAATCTCCCGTCTGGTGCCGTAATCAGTGCCAGAGAGTGGGCAAAATACGGGGTTCTGATCCTCAATCGCGGACAGTGGCAAGGGCGGCAACTGTTAGATTCCGAGCAACTGAACCAGTGTTTTCAAGGAACAATGGAGAATCCTGCCTATGGAATGACATTTTGGCTGAACAAAAATGGTGAAATGCCTTCGGGTTGCCCAGCGAAACAAATTCGTACTGTCTCTGACTCAATGGTGATGGTGATTGGGGTTGGCAATCAAGTGATGTTTGTATTGCCAGAGCAAAATCTGGTGGTGGTGCGACAGGGACGATTGAACCAACAACCGATGTGTGACACCGAAACTGGAGGATTTAGTCGGGAGAAGTTTTTGAACCTGGTACTAACCGGAGCAAACTAGATGCAATTCGATTGCCTGCATCGCGATCGTTGTAATAGCAACAGTAGGCTACACCAAAAAATTTGAAAAAGCTCTCAGTCGCGACCTCTGAACTGATGATGGACTCTGTATCTCGCTATTCTTATCAAGTTGGTGGAAGTTTGCCAATCCATGCAACAAGTTATGTCAAGCGGAAGGCAGATACAGAGTTTTTTGAGGCATTGAAGGCAGGAGAGTTTTGCTATGTGTTGAACTCGCGGCAAATGGGGAAGTCTAGTCTGCGAGTACGGACGATGCAACGCTTGCAAGCCGATGGAATTACCTGCGCTTTTGTTGATTTATCGGGCATTGGCAAACAGGGCGTTACACCCGAAAAATGGTATTCCGGATTGGTCAACGCATTGGTCAGTAGTTGCCAATTGTCAAACAAAATTAACTGGCGTCAATGGTGGCGATCGCAGCAAGAGTTCTTTTCCCCAGTTCAACGTCTGCACCTATTTATTGATGAGATTCTTCTCACCGAGATTTCCAGCAAAATCGTCATCTTTGTTGATGAAATTGATCGAGTACTCAGCCAGGATTTCTGCCTTGATGATTTCTTTGCCCTGATTCGTTTCTTCTACAATTGCCGCGTCGATGATTCGACGTACAATCGCTTAACTTTTGCCCTCCTGGGCGTGGCAACCCCTTCAGACTTAATTGCCGATAAAACGCAGACCCCATTCAACATTGGTCGGGCGATCGCGCTGCAAGGCTTTCAACTCCACGAAGTCCAACCCTTGGTAACTGGATTGCAAGGAAATGTGCGCGATCCTCAAGCGGCGATCGCAACTATTTTAGATTGGACAGGTGGACAACCCTTTTTAACCCAAAAACTCTGTCAATTAGTGGTGCAGGAGGGTAGGAGAGTGGATGAAAATCCATCCACCCATTCACCCATCCACCTATCCACTCAGCACTTTATTGATCGCCTCGTTCACACTCACATCATCAACAACTGGGAGGCACAAGATGAACCGGAGCATTTGAAGACGATTCGCGATCGTCTGCTGAGAAATCAGCAAAAAGCAGGGCGGCTATTAGGTTTGTATCATCAGATTTTGTACCAGGGAACGATTGCAGCCGACGGCAGTCCTGAACAAACAGAATTACGCCTCTCTGGATTGGTGGTGCGGCAGCAGGGGACTCTCAGCGTTTACAACCATATTTATCAGCAGGTATTCAACTCAGATTGGGTTGAACAACAACTGGCAAAGCTGCGTCCCTATTCTGAAACCTTGAATGCCTGGGTTGCTTCCAACTGCCAGGATGAGTCTCGTCTGTTGCGGGGAGAAGCACTGCTCGATGCCCTTGCCTGGGCAAAGAATCAGCACCTAAGCAATCTTGACTATCATTTTCTGGCAGCCTGTCAGGATCTGGAAAAGCGAGAAGTGCAACAGGCATTAGCCGTTAAAGAAGAAGAAAGCCAAATCTTAGCAGAGGCGAATGAAACCTTAAATTTGGCAAAACAGAAAGCCCAAGATGAATTAACACAAGCAAAACGAGCAGCCAAAAAGATCATCGGAATTGGTTCCATAATTTTGGTCACCTCCTTAGCAGTTGCCACGAGCGTGAGTCTGCAAGTTAGGCAAGCCCAACGAGAACTGGCAGAGGCAAATGTGTTATTGTCGAGCGTTTCTTCTGAGATAGCCTCGAATACCAGCCCGTTAAAGGCATTGTTGCAAGCTTTGAAAGCAGGGCATCAACTTCAAGCCCTAGAAAGGAGCTATCCAACAAAACCAGCAATACATCGTCAGGTTACCTCAATCCTACAGGAGACAATTTACACCATTAGAGAGCATAACCGTTTCGACGGGCATAGTGACAAAGTGTTAAATGTTTGTTTTAGTCCTAATGGCAATCTGCTTGCCTCTGCCAGTGCTGACAAGACCATAAAGTTATGGGATGTCAATGGAAAGTTACTAAAAACGCTAAAGGGACATCACAAGCTTATCTGGAGCATTAATTTTAGTCCCGATGGCAAACTCCTCGCCTCTACAGGGAATGACGGTACGGTAAAGCTATGGGATGTTGAGCGAGGCACGGAACTACAAACCCTACAAGGTTATAACCCTCTGCTTTCGAGTGTGAGTTTCAGTCCGAATGGCAAAATGCTTGCAGTTGCTAGCTTTAATGGCACAGTGGGGCTTTTTGATATTGAAAATGGCAAATTATTAAAAATCATTCCAGCGCATGAGGATATTGCAACAGAGGTTCGCTTTAGCCCCGATGGTGAGATTCTGGCTTCTGCCAGCTATGACAGAACAGTGAAGCTTTGGAGGGTGAAGGATGGTACCGAAATACAAATCCTAACTGGTCATCGCGATCGCATCACCAGCATTAATTTTAGCCCCGATGGCAAAACTCTGGCTTCTGCCAGTTTTGACAAAACAGCCAAGCTATGGAGTTTGAAGGATGGCAGGGTTCTACGAACATTTGAACACAGTTCTCCAGTTCGGAGCGTTCGGTTTAACTCTGCTGGCAGGATGCTTGCTTCGGCTAATGAAGATGGCACTGTAAAACTATGGGATTTGTCAGCGGAAGAAGGCATCGAACCACAAACCCTGAGGGGACATGAAGGGCATGTCTTAGATGTTACGTTTAGTCCAGATGGTAAGACCTTGGCTTCTGGCAGTGCCGACTACACAATAAGAGTGTGGAAACTTGCAGGAATCGAGCCACGCATTGTGGAAGGGCATCAGGGTGTAGTTTGGAGTACCAGCTTTAGTCCAGATGGTAGGCTGCTAGCCTCTTCTAGTGCTGATGGTTCAGTGAAGCTGTGGCGGGTTGAGGATGAGTTTTCACCCCAGGCATTAAAGCGATTCAGGACGCTAATGGGGCATCGCGGTAATGTATGGAATATTAGTTTCAGTTCCGATAGCAAGACGATCGCTTCTGTTGGTGAAGAAGGAACAATCAAACTGTGGAATGCGAACACTGGCAAGCTTCTGAGCGACCTGACGGGGCATCCTTATCGACTTGCCCGTGTCACCTTTAGTCCCGATGATCAACTGCTTGCTTCCGCTGGTGATGATGGTACGGTGAAGCTATGGGATGTTGAGAAGAGATCGCTCCTCCGAACTCACCCTGGTAATGACACTGGTCTCTCAAGACGTAGCAGAATCACAAGTGTTCGTTTTAGCCCGAATGGTAAGGTTCTCGTTTCTGTTAGCGATCGAGGAATTATAAAGTTATGGAGTGTTGCAGATGGTTCACTTCTACGAACACTCACAGGACATAACGGTAGAATTACAAGTATTGATTTTAGTTCGGATGGTCAGATGCTTGCCTCTGGAAGTGCTGATCACACAGCCAAGTTGTGGCGTCTAGATAACGGCACAGAATTACGAACCTTTAAAGGTCACCGTAACCGAGTCACCAATATCAGTTTCAGCCCGGATAATCAGATACTTGCTTCTGCCAGCCTCGACGGTACAATCAGACTCTGGGACGTTAAGACTGGTGTGGAATTACGAACGCTTAAAGGTCACCGTCATTGGGTTACAAGTATCAGCTTTAGCCTTGATGGAAAAACCCTGGCTTCTGCTGGTTCTGACAGTACTGTGAAACTCTGGAATATGAAGCTAGAGCTAGATGATTTTATGCAGCTAGGTTGCAACTGGCTCAGAAGCTACCTTGCAATTCACCCCAAAGAACTAGAAATTCGAGAAGTCTGTCGAAAAAACACTGGGAAAATACTCATGGAATACTCTCCTCTTCGTAGCGACCACAAATAAGAAGACTCCGACCCAGTTGCCAAGGGATTTTCAACTCTCCTTCTTGGCATTTGTTATCGATGTGTTAATTAGTTATAGCAGTTACCAAGGCGATTAGGACAAATGCAAATCCTGAAACCTTGACCCATCCATCTTTTCCCTTCTGCATTCTGCCTTGGAGCCCTCTGCCTTTTGCTATAAGTCGGGAAATAAAACCTAGATCCAAGCACTAATTGCGATCGCTAATTTTAGATCGGCACTTTTACAAAGCTTTATATCTTTATTCCATAGCTTTAGGGTAGTCTAAACTCCAGTTTTTAAGAATAGAGGGGAAGTTTAACCCCTAAATGATTTAGAAATTTCAGCAACGATAGGATCGAATTTAGATTTGAGTGATTTGTTGTATCGGATATCCAGCACTTTGAAGTCTCCGTTCCGTAAAATGGTCTTATTGTAAAAGACTTTGCCATCTTCATAGCCCGAAACCACAAACCAATCGTCTCCCCGTGTTTTGTAGGTAACTACCCTTGTTGGATTCTCTGTAGTCGTATTGCGAGATTCAGTGCGATATACCTCTTCAAGCTTCTTGTTGAAGACATTATGACTTCCATAAACAGCCATGACTATACTTTTATCTTTCGATATAAACTTTTGACCATCACCATTTTGTGCTTCGCCCTGTGGGATAAGAAGACCCACTGGGTAAGCTACCGAATAGTTAAATCTGTCGTTGTAATATCTTTTATAGGTTGTATTCTGTTTTCTTAAATCCTCCCCAAAATTCAGGCTGGTGTTAGACAAATTTACTGTTTTTTGAGAAAACTCTTCTACTGCCTGAACTGGAATTAAAAGCTGAGTACAGGTAGATAAGCTAGCAGTGAGAAAAAGTAGAGTGAAACTTACTTTTATTTTTTTCATTGTGATATAGCAGTTCTCAAGGATTAGAAGCTGTCTACAAATAAATTCAAATTTCAGTAGGGGCACGGCATCTTAAGATGAATGTCACTGAAATAAGCCTCTGGCGATAGTTGAAAGCCCTTGAAATTCGTAGGGTGGGCACTGCCCACCATCCTTAAGTCAGTGCCATTTATCTTAAGATCTTGTGCATCGACTGAACTCTTACGGTTGCCGTGCCCCTACAAATGATCGATTTTTTTATACGCCCCCTTTGAGAAAAATTAACCACAGATGAACACAGATAAATGATTTACACCCTTATTCTCCAACCTCCTCTTTGATCAATAGCAAAGGAGGACAATATGTCAGTCAGATATTAGGAAATTCGAGCTAAGCTAATGTTAGCTTCCTTAAAAAGGAACTGAAAACTAACTCCACAAACTCTGCGCTCCTTTGCGACTTCCTTAGCGCTCCTCTGCGTTAAAAAAATAATATGCCAATGCTAACTAATAAATCCGTAAACAACAATCAAAGAAAGGTGGGCATTCTCCCAAAACCGTAAAGTCTTTTTCATCACACAAAT
Organism: uncultured bacterium; assembly: GCA_966675205.1. Classification (GTDB taxonomy): domain Bacteria; phylum Cyanobacteriota; class Cyanobacteriia; order Cyanobacteriales; family Coleofasciculaceae; genus JBFLZA01. The sequence continues at coordinate 10,968 of CBKWLJ010000167.1, read as the reverse complement.
GTAGGCACGCCCACCCTACATTTGACTGATAAACTTTAATAGGAAAAGTCTTCTGTCGCTCTCGCTCTGCTGGAGACATGATGAGCGAGAATACGCTCTATGGTTGCTTTATGAGCGGAAGGAATCACCCAACTCCTAGTTTGGAATAAGGGCAAGCGCTGGTTGAGCCAAACGGTGAGGGTATTCCCCTTATCTCCCTCCCATTTATAAGAAACAACTTGCTCCCACCGAATAAAGCCAAATTTAAAATAGATTCCTTTTTCTCGAAGTTGCAATCTGCTCACCCCAGCCCATAAGCAATAAAAGGCGGTAGACCAATATAAGATGATTTGAGATAAGTAAAATTCGGGCGTGTTATAACTCTCAGGAAATCCCTTAATCACGAACTGAGCAAACATAACAGTTTGCAAAATCGCACTGAGGACAAACAATCCTCCTGCAACCAGCATCGCCCGATGAGTTGTGGGCCGCCCCAAATTCCACAGCAGAGAACCAGCTCGTCTTTTCCGTTGCGGCCAACTCAGTATACTAATCCAAAGCAGTACTGAAAAAAGAATAAAAATTGCTGACAAGCTGTAATCTCGCCAAGGGTTGGGAAGAGAAAACAGAGCAACAATAAGACCCAACATCAGTAAAAACAGCAAGGTGGCAGTTAGCAGATTTCTCCCAGCTGCTTTTTTACCAATCATTGAGCGGCTAATTGCGTATCCCAGTACCAATGCAACCGCTAAGGGAATGAGGAGCAGTGCCCAAATCATAACTCGTTTTCTCTTAATGCAAAAAGTGACGGATGCCAGTGAAGACCATCACCAAACCTAGCTCGTTTGCCGCTTTGATTGAATCTTGGTCTCGCAAACTACCACCCGGCTGAACTATGGTAGAAATCCCTGCTGCTGCTGCCGTCCGCACGGAGTCGTCGAAGGGGAAGAACCCATCACTGGCGAGAGTTGCTCCTTGAGCTTTTTCCCCAGCTTGCTCTAAGGCAATTTTGACGGAACCAACGCGATTCATTTGACCGGCACCAACCCCTAAGGTAGTGCGATCGCAAGTCACAACAATAGCATTCGATTTTACATGCTTGCAAACTTTCCAGGCAAACAATAATTCTTCTAATTGCTCCGGCGTCGGTTGTTTTTCGGTCACAACTTGCCAGTTATCTGGAGTTTCTACCACATCATCTGAAGCTTGGGCGAGAAAACCTCCAGCAATGGCTTTCACCGTTTGCTCAGGGCCAGCCTTCAAATCAGGTAATAACAAAACCCGTACCCTAGACTTAGCCGCCAAAATATCTTGAGCCTCAGGTTCACAACCTGGTGCCACGACGCATTCTAAAAAGACTTGGGTTAACGCGGTTGCCGTAGCCGCGTCAATCGGTTGGTTTAAAGCAACAATGCCACCAAAGGCAGAAACGGGGTCAGCATTGAACGCCTTATTATACGCTTCTGAAAGGGTTGTGCCCAAAGCAACGCCACAGGGATTGGTATGTTTGAGAATAGCGGCGGCTGGGGTATCAGGGAACTCTACAATAATGCGCCGTGCTGCTTCTAAATCCACCAAATTGTTGTAACTGAGTTCTTTCCCCTGAAGTTTGGTGGCTGCCGCCCACCCTGTAGGAACAGTTCCGGTTTGATACCAAGTCGCGGGTTGATGAGGATTTTCCCCGTAGCGTAAGGATTGGCGTTCCTGGCCGGAAAGGGTAAACCGTTGGGCTAGGGGGGCTGTTTGTTGGCTTCCCATCAGGTAAGATGCGATCGCTTGGTCATAAGCAGCCGTATGGGAAAATGCCTCAATCGCGCAAGATTGACGAAACTCCATTGATGGCTGTCCCTGATGCTGGCGTAACTCATTCAGGTAAGCTTCGTATTGGCTGGGGTTACATAAAACCGTTAAGTGTGCGTAATTTTTCGCTGACGCCCGTAACATAGCTGGGCCGCCAATATCAATCTGCTCAATCGCTTCAGCCAATTGCACACCAGGTTGAGCAATCGTCTGCTCAAAAGGATAAAGATTAACAACCACCAAATCAATCGGGCGAATGGATTGTGCCTCCAAATCAGCAACATCCTGGGCTAAGTTCCGACGCGCCAGAATGCCGCCATGAATTCGGGGGTGCAGGGTTTTGACCCTTCCGCCTAAAATTTCAGGAGAGCCCGTGTAATCTGAAACTTTGGTTACAGGTATTCCGGCAGCTTGCAGCGATGCCGCCGTTCCACCACTGCTGATTACATCAAACTCAAATTCCTCTACTAGTTGACGGGCCAAATCGATTAGCCCGGTTTTATCCGATACACTCAGCAGTGCCAAATGTCTCATGAATTTTTGCTCTCCCCTTTAATGCACCAGCAGTAACAACTATTTCAGCATAAAGGAGATTGCGATCGCTCTTCTCAGGAGAGTTGAATATCAGCTCAATCCCCTCTCAGCCGTTGAGCATTTAGGAAAGCTAGTTTAGGCTGACTCCGGATTTTTGGGAGATTGGTCGTAGGGTGGCATTATTACACGACAAGAGAGGTGTGGCGTTGTTTTTGGATGCCCCCTGAACTACTGATAGCAACAAGACCGTGAAATAGAGGATAGAAACAAATCTGAAACAAGAACCTTTAGCCCCAAACTGAGGAAAATTACTCTAAGGGCTCAATATTGGGCAAACCACTGTTGCCATAGCAGCGTTTGGAAAAGTACCAAAAATCTAACTCAGGAGGATACACAAGTACTTGCTTCCCTAAAGCTACTGCCTTACGGTAGAGCGTAAGTGCCTCGGATAAGCAGAATCCTGTGATGGGTATCCATCTGTCGCTATATAAGTAAATTACAACTGGACTTTCTGTATTCTCTTCCAGTGGAATTCGATTTCTCCAAGGTGAAATCATATTAAATCCCCCTTATCTCATCAAGCTCTGTCAAGAGAATATAGACGCTCTCAAGCAAATACATTAGAGAAATAGCTGAAAAACTTAAGTCAAATGGCTGATTTCTTTGTAATTTCTATATAATCACTGTTGTTGTTCTTTTTTCTAGCTAAATTATAAATAAAATCTAAAATTTTTCTGCTTGTTCTTAATAAGGCTGACCTGATTTCAACTTTGCTGCTTAAGTTGTTGCCAGGTAGTTAGTACAACAGTTTAAGGAGTCTTTTTAAGGATAAGTAGGTGGGCATTAATATTTGTCGTTGAGGCAAGACAGAAGGCGAAAGGCAAAAGGGAAGAGAGTTTTAGGCTCTCAACATTTGTTTACATACCTGCATTTATTTGTACCTACCTACTTATTTTGCCAAGAAATAGAGAAAAGAGAGTTGAAGAGAATCAATTTCCTGACCAAAAAATAAAAAGGTCTCAAAACTCCGGTTGTAAGACGTGGGGAGAATCTCACATCTAGAATCCTGGCATTGAATGACATTTGCTTTGTTTATAAATTTGAAACCCGTGTAAAGCGATCGCTATCGTTCTAGAACAGAACAGTTAACGCCATAAACGTTACCTCTGCTTCTTCTACAGCAAATCACTTTTCAACAAACACGGGTTTCAAACAATAATTATCTAGGAACCTTCAAAGATAACTGACCTCGTCGGCTAATCCAAAAAGCTTAGCCAAAAGGAAAATGAAGGAGGTCTGGGTAAGCGATATTGATCATGATCAACAGTACAGCATGAGCTGAGAGAAACAGAATCAGCAAAGTAGGTGCTAGGGAAAGCCACCCCAAGAAACCATTTTTACCTTCCATGAACTATTCTCCAAAACAGTAATTAAGTTAAAGATGACTAACGAGGTGAAACGGGAATTTCTTCTTCTTTGGCAGTTAATTCACCTGAAAGTAATTCCTTGATTGCTGCCAGCGGCCAAATGAAACCAGATAACATGAATTTGAGCGCACGGGGCACATCAATCATGATTTCTCTCATTTCTGTATCTTTTTCCTTTTTGATATCGATCAGATAAGACCGACCGACCCAACCAATCCATCCAGCAATATAGAGAAACATTAAACCGGGAATCATGAATTCTCCAGCATGGGCGATGCTACCATCGGCAACTAAGTGAGGTAAACCTTCTGGTCCACACAGGAGATTTTCTCCATAACGCTTTACTCGGTTTTCCCCGGAGTTAGGATCGCCAACGGTATCTCTGGGATTAGCCATCCGTTGCTGAAAAACCTTAGATTCCTTGCAAGGTACAAGCGCAGATGCATCAGCTGGTGCTGGGCTCACAAACCCAAACCACAGAGTAACAGCAAAAATCAAAGCCAATAACTTTCGCATAAACATTGTTTCCTTTTGTTACGAAACAAAAAGTTTTGTGTACTCAAATCAATGAAACTCTTCGTACACCCAAGCAATATTACTCTGACGGGTTAACCTAGTAAAGTTTAATTAAATAAAAGTAGCTTTTTTATCAAGGTCGTTTGTGAATGGCTTGCGTGTTAGCAATAGAAACTAGTTGCGATGAAACATCAGTGGCGATTGTCAATGATCGCACCTGTTGTAGTAATATTGTGGCTTCTCAAATTTCGGTTCACCAACAGTATGGCGGTGTCGTGCCGGAAGTCGCCTCACGCAGTCATGTGGAGACGATTAATCAAGCGATCGCACAAGCCTTAAATGAGGCTAAACTCGACTGGGGAGCAATTGACGGCATTGCCGCGACTTGTGCGCCTGGCTTGGTGGGGGCGTTACTCGTGGGTTTAACGGCAGCAAAAACCCTTGCTGTGGTTCACCAGAAGCCTTTCATCGGCGTCCATCACTTAGAAGGTCATATTTATGCGACTTATCTGAGTGAACCGGAATTACAGCCACCTTTGTTATGTTTACTGGTTTCTGGGGGCCACACAAGTTTAATTTATGTTAAGGATTGTGGTCATTATGAACCCTTAGGAGAAACTCGCGACGATGCGGCGGGTGAAGCGTTTGATAAAGTGGCGCGGTTGTTGCATCTGAGTTATCCTGGGGGCCCCATTATCGATCGCTTAGCGCGAGAAGGCAATCCTCTAGCCTTTCCCTTACCAGAGGGGAGAGTATCCCTGCCTACGGGTGGCTATCACCCATATGATTCTAGTTTCAGTGGCTTGAAGACAGCCGTGTTGCGGTTGGTGCAGAAACTAGAACAGGAGGAGACTGAGTTACCGGTGAGAGATATTGCAGCTAGCTTTCAAAATACTGTAGCAAGAGCACTGACCAAACGTGCGATCGCTTGTGCTCGTGACTATGGGTTGAATACCATTGCAGTGGGAGGTGGCGTTGCTGCCAATAGTGAACTGAGAAAGCAGATGCAACAGGCAGCAGATGAACACAACTTAAGGGTTCTGTTTCCTCCTCTCAAGTACTGTACTGATAATGCGGCGATGATTGGCTGTGCGGCGGCAGATCATCTTAATCGGGGACATACTTCTCCACTTACCTTGGGAGTTCAGTCGCGTTTGCCACTGACTCGGGTGATGGAGCTTTATCAGGATTAAACTTCACCTGACATATCCAGGACTTACGCAAATTTACTGTTAAACCGCCATTTGTAGGGGCGATTCATGAATCGCCCCTACTATATAGGGTATCCATGCGTAAGTCCTGATATCTTTGGCAGGCAAGATGCCTGCCCCACAAGAACCCTACAATTTCAAGTTATGTAGATTAAAGGTTTTTTAACTGCTGTATAGAGATTGCTTGCATTCTTTTTACATTCGCATTAACCAAAAGTCAACCAACCAAAAACCTGTTCAACGGTCAGTTCTAACTCAATTCCCGTTAGGATGGGTAGGTGATTAGTACCTTCAAACACTTCCACTCGCTGACCGGGAAACACAGCTAGAATACTCTCTTCTTCTGGGTCTATCAACCACCCTAGCTCACTGCCATATCGCGAACAATGTAATAAATTCCCTAACACTTTAGTTTGTCTCTGGTCGGGAGAAAGAATCTCAATCGCCCAATTGGGATGAATTTCAAATCGGTTAGCAATTTTACCTGATGGTTTAAAGGGAATTCTTTCCCATCGAAATACGGTAACATCAGGGATAATCGAATCACCACCAAAGGTACAGCGCAGTTCTGGGAAAGCATAAGCAATCTTTGCTGCTTCAGTTATCTGGTTAATAACCGTGCAAAGTTTAGACTGCAATCGGCTATGTTCACCCTGAGGCATCGGCTTCTGAATAATTTTTCCATTAATAAATTCTGATGCAGGTTTAGTTTCTGGAAGTTGGAAAAATTCTGCCAGGGTCAGTTTGGGTTTAATGATTGGGGTCACAGGTTGCTTGCCCTTGAGAAAGATTAGGGACAGGTTAGTTTAATTATGTACAATTGTTCCTTCACTGCAATCTAGAAGGCGTGAAGCGAAGCTATCCCGCAGGTAATCGCATTCCATCATCCTCCAAAAACGCGATCGCATAAATATAAGCTGCCCTTGCCTTAACAAACTCACTTGTGTTGAGAATATTTCTTGTGGGATGGGCATCTTGCCCGCCCTAATTCTAAACCTTGTGGGATGGGCATCTTGCCCGTCCTAATTCTGAAATTAGATGCACCACAACTTAATTCTCCCCCCTCCCCGTAGCCTCAAGGCCAAAGATTGCGCCACCAAGGAGTAGATGGCCCTTGAGCAATATTAATTTTCTTTCGGATGTCCTGAATATTCCATCCCGTTAGCTTGGCTAACGTCTGTGCTTCCTGTTCAAATCGTTCCCTCAAAGTTCGTTGATATTGTCGTCCCGCTTCACACTTCATCTCTCCTTTAAAAGGATGACGCAAAATGTATCGCCCCTGAAATTGCTGACGGTTTGACGTATCTTGGAACATCAAATCTTCAGGAAACTTATCACGGGTATAGCGTACATGAAGACGGGTAATAAATACATTATTGGGCATATTAGGATTGAGCCAAAAAACACCCGCTTTCCTGAGTTCTTCTGAATCCAAAGGTTCAGCAGAACAAGGGTCGCAACTCCCCATGTCCCAAGCATACTCACGAAACGCTACCTTTTTCCCTTCACGAGTGTAGGCAGCTTGGAACATTGACTTGTAAAAATCGCTAAACTCGTTCTTGACAAAAACAGGAATTTCAGCATTTGAAGGAACATTGACGGTGCGATAATTGGTAATCTCCGCTTGACCTTTGGGCGATAAGACATAGGCTATCAAATCCTGTTCACTTGTCGCATTCATCATCCCCAAGCGAATGGGCAACATGAATCTGGGTGATTCGTAAGCCATTTGAAGAGGACGGAGAAATTGATAGCCAGCTTTTTCAAATTCTCCTAGATTGACCTTGGCTACAAAAAACTTCATGTTTTGTCGAATGTAGGGGCGAAGCAACTGATTTGCCCCTTTAGGAATTTGGTATCCGTTACGTCTGAGCCAGGTTTCTAGTCCGTTTGATTCTTTGGCGCTGAGGATGAGGATGTCATATTCTCCCACTGAAAAACGGGCTTCTACCGTAACACCCAAAGTGCGATCGTCTTCGTCAGAACCCCCTCTTGTCGCACCTCCTCCGGTTGATGCGGGTGCAGGAACTCTCTCATACATTACAGGAGGCTCGCAAGGATCTGGATCAAAATATTCCACCAATCGCGGCGCACTAAACGCATCAAGCCGTTCAATAATGTTAGGGTCGCCAACATTGACTTGGTCTTGTTGGAGAACTACAGGAACTGGAACGACGATCGCAAAATCTTTGACATCCCCTTGATAGTCATTTGCCATTGTCAAAACTGTGCGATCGCCATCTCGAGCAAGAATAACTTGAGAAGCCTGATTATAAAGCTTAGTATCTGCTTTCGCGACATAAAACCCACAAAACGCCCAAGCTTTTTGAGCAAAGCCAATAACAATTACACAAGTGAGTAATAAACTGATTAAGATACGAAATACTTTCATGGTTCCCTCCTCAAAATAGAAAGTGTTGAGTTATGAGCAAAAAATAGTTTTCCTCTGCAAAACTGACCCTTCACGCATCCATAACTGTATATATCTTTCAAGGCCAGATTGTGCGCCACCAAGGAATCGGCTGGCTTTGAGCCAGATTAATTTTCTTTTGAATATCCTCCAAATTCCAGGCGGTGAGCCGTGCTAAAGTTTTTGCCTCTTGTTTAAATCGGGCTGATAAAGACCGTTGATACTCTTTTCCTTCGTCACACTTCATCTCTCCGGCAAAGGGATGGCGTAATATATATCGCCCTTGGAACTGTTGACGATTTGATGTTTCTTGGAACATCAAGTCTTCGGGAAATTTCTGGCGACCATAGCGGATATGCAAACGAGTAATAAAGACATTATTATTGAAAGTATTGGGAGTGAGCCAGAAAACACCCGCTTTTTTGAGTTCTTCTTGATTTAAAGGCTGGGCGGAACAAGGGTCACAGCTACCCATATCCCACGCATATTCCCGAAAGGCGATATTTTTTCCTTCCCGAATGTAGGAAGTTTGAAACATTGCCTTATAGAAGTCGTTAAACTCACTTTTAACAAACAGGGGAAGCTCCGCATCGGAAGGAATATTGACCGTTCGATAGTTGGTAATCTCTGCTTGCCCTTTTGGCGATAAAACGTAAACAATCAAATCCTGTTCCGTTGTCGCATTCATCATCCCCAAGCGAATGGGTAACATGAATTTTGAGGATTCGTAAGCCATCTGGAGAGGCCGCAGAAATTGAGAGCCACTTTTGTCAAATTCTTCGAGGTTGACTTTCGCAACGAAGAATTTCATGTTCTGCCGGATGTAGGGTCGTAGAAGTGCAGAAGCCCCTCGTGGAATTTTGTAACCGTTTTGTCTTAGCCAAGCTTCTAAACCGTCGGACTCCTTAGCGCTAAGGATGAGGATGTCGTATTCCCCTACTGAGAAGCGAGACTCAACAGTAACTCCAAAGGCTCTCTCCTCAAGTTCCGATCCTCTTGCTTCTAGGCTTAATATAGCTGCTCCCCGTAACTGAGTCGTCGTCGAAAAAGGCTGGCAAGGGTCTGAGTCAAAATATTCCACCAGTCGCGGCGCACTAAAGTCATCGAGTCGTTTAATAATTGCAGGGTCGCCAACGCGAACCTGTTCTTGTTGAAGCACCACAGGAACTGGGACAACTAAGGCAAAATCTTTGACATCCCCTTGATAATCATTTGCCATCGAGAGGATAGTGCGGCTACCATCCCGTGCAATGATGACCTGAGAAGCCTGGTTGTAAAGCTTTGTATCTGCTTTCGCCACATAAAACCCACAAAATCCCCAAGCGTTTGGCACCCAGCTAAAACTAATTGCAAAAACCAGCAAAACTGCTGCTAAAAATCGAAATATTTTCATAACTAACGCCTTCTGCGTGGTAAAACGCCTGTCGTTTCTCGCGAAATTAGCCATTCATACTAAGCTACTAAGCCGAACAGTACCTTGAAAAAACTAGATATAGCGGTCGCCATAAAGGTTAGGACAGATATAAAGACCTAAACGACCCTATATCAGTCATAAACTTCTGCTCTGGAGCCTTTTGCCTTCTGCTTTTTGCTATAAAAATTAACTGCTTTGAATCGGTTCTATATCAGTTCCATTTTGCTCTTTATCTACCCAGCTATTGGTAAAAACAGGAGTAAGTTCGCTCCATTCAAATCGAGAATCAGACCAAATTAAATCCAAAATCGTACTCAAAGGGGCAATAGCAAACAAAGCCCAAAACACACCTGTAGGCACAAAGAAATAATTTTGCAAAATGAAAGTCAATATAGCAATGCACCCAGCCCAAATGACTCGACTAATTCTCGCATTAGGAATTGAACGAGGGTCAGTAATCATAAACAGAGCAAACAGTAGCAAAGAACCACTCATTAATCGATGACAAAACACATCCCATGTCCAACCCAGCCAAGCATTCCGAATAGCTTCTAGCAACGTGTATGCACCCAAAAAAGCTGCTGTTGTGTCCCATCGACCTACCCGTTTCAAAACCATGCCACCTGTGCCGGCAAACAACAGCGCATACCAGCCATCATCCCCCCATTGTCCGGGCGAAACCCAAGCATCATTCGTCAAGAGTAGAGCAGCAATAATACCGAAATTAGCAGGATTAAAAAAATGTTTGCGTTCAATTTGAAACAGAAATTTACTTACAATGGCGAGAGAACCTGCCAAAATCATTGTCGTATAGTGATCAGCCCGCAATAACAAACTCAAACTCAATGCGGTAATCATTGCACTTTTGAGTGAAGCCGCTTTAGACGGTTTTACTTGAGAATTTGGCAACAGAGATACTGCTATCCACTGCGTTAGGAGGCATGTCGCGATTACAACCACAATTAAGGTAGGTCTTATTGTCCAGTCCCTTGTGCCGATACCTAAAACGAGGAACAGTGAGAGAAATAGAATTTGATAGTCTCTTGGATCGGTGAGCAGCATTATCCTCTCTCTATGAAATTTACGTTGATCTTTGTCCTAACCTAAGCGTGAAGATAGGGCAAAAACTATGAATGCTAAATTATGAATTATGAATTTTAGAAGGAGATTTCGACTCCATCTAAATGTAAACTACAATTTTTTAGTAGGGCTTAAAGTTCAGATAAATTGCCAATTAATTTCATAATTCATAATTGGCAATTCATAATTTTTGGCTAATTTTGCCTACAACAGGGGCTCAAATTGTAAGCTGGCACCTGTTACAGGCTGTAAGACTTATCGCCCTTTTCGTTGCAATTTATGCAAAAAGGCGAGTTATTGCTACTATGCTGCCTTAATCTCTCAAATTTAGAGCTGTTACGCTTTCTGTAACTGGACTTAATTATTACTTAATGATTGGCGAGAATTTCGCGAATTTTGGTATTAAGGACATCTGGCTGCTCTACCATTGCCATGTGACCACAATCAGGAATGTCAATCACGTTCTCTCCATAGCCTTGAAATAATTTGTGAAAGCTGGCAAGATGGCGCACATACTTAGGTTCCATCACCTTATCCTTAGCGCCGGCAATGAAATAAGCAGGCTGTTCGAGCTGTGATACGACTTGAGGTAAGCGG
>CBKWLJ010000166.1:0-17538 GCA_966675205.1 uncultured bacterium | reverse complement strand
TTAGCCTCAATTAAATCAAAAGCGTCTCCTGCAAAGGGGGCGCTTTTTTGTTTGTCTCACCCTGTCAACCGTTACTCACACCTCTACAAGGCATATTGCAACGATTCGTGAAAAATTCCGCCATTTCTCACGAATCCCTTGCCCCATCTGGCTTGCCGTCAAGGCTAGCTGACTTCACCCCTTCAGCACTTAAAAAGAGGCAGCCGCAAGCACAGGCCAATTGTAATTAACCGTTGGTGGTTGTCGATTCAAATCCAAACTATAGCGACCAAAACGATTGATATGCTTGGTCATATAGGGACTCAACGCTCGCATAATCTCAATATCAACCGCATGTCCCTCCTGAATCAACTCGTTGAGAATGCGAGACACTTCAAAAACGTTGTAAAAAATTAAGCAATTCGCAACCAAGTGGTTGTACTTAATGATCTTGCGTTGCTCATCCCGATTATTCGTCGGAATTATTCCCGCCCCACCAAAGCTGAGCCACTTAGTAAAACCATTAAACGCCTCGCACTTGTTCGTGGCAGCGAGTATTGTAGTGCGTAACTCCTCATCGGAGAGGTACTGCAAAAGAAACCCTGTGCGAATCGCCCGTCCCAACTCCCGAAACGCCTGATACAACCGATTCTTGCGGCTATAAGTTCCCAACTTTCTCAAAAGGGTACTCGCTGTAAATTTTCCTGCCTTAATTGAAAGAACAACCCGCAGCATATCCGGCAGATGGGTTTCAACTAAATCCCAATCCACCACATCAGTAAATAACTCATTAATATGCTCATAGCGAGACTCAATACTTGGACGACATAGCGTTAAGTCCTGCCAATTCCGGATGCGGGGCATGAGAGTAATACCCAACAAATAAGCTAATCCAAATACAGGTGCACTTTGACCTTGAGTATCTGCATGAATGATATCAGGCTGAATATCCGATTGATTCTTTAACAACCCATCGAGAATATAAACCGCTTCCCAAACCCCGCAGGGAATAAAATGACTGAACAGAGCAATATAAGTGTCAGAGACGTGGTAATAACCAATCCCACCATACCCTCCATAACGAATATGGTACTCAGCCAAAAGATTCTGCTCGTAAACATCCCACTTAGTTCCATCCGCCGCCGCACGTTTTCCTGACCCCCAGAACTTAGGGAGAGCAAACTGATTGTAGGCATTAATTACCGAACAAATTGCCTTTTCCAAACTCTTAGGGTTGATATGACGCTGACTTACCCAAGCGACTTGTCGAGGGTCGAAATCACTCAGAGAACGCGCCGTTTGATTCGGTCCTAAACCACAGCCATAACAAAAAGTAGCAGCCAGATAACGAGCTTGGGGATTGTCAATCTTGGTATCATGTCCGGAAATCGGATGGAAAAATCGAGTCCAGTTGAGCCAGAGTTCTGTATCAGTGAGGACATCAAGTAAGCTAACAGGCTTCATTCGTTCGGCAATGAGAGATTCAATTTGAGTCAAGCCCTTGGGATTATTACTAGGTTTGGGGCGGCGAATGATGGGTCTGCCATTTTCTAACCGTAGTGCCTGATTGACAGGAAAAGATTGAGCGGCTTTTCTAGCGAGGGACTCTAACCAGTCTCTAACATGAGTGACAAAAGCTTTCCCCTCAACAGGTAACTCCACCAAAGAGCCGTAGTCCTTGACAGTGGCTTGATACTCCTCCCAAGAAATCTGTTGTTGTCGATAATCAGCAAACGCATCACTTCCTTCAATGTACAAATCTCCTGACTTCAGTTCCCACATGACTTGAGAGAAAACACAAACCTCAAAGTGTTTGCGATTAAGGGTCGTTGGGTAAATCTCTCGGCTTCGCTGATTAGTAATTAATCGCCACCATTCAGTTCATCTAACCATTGCAAACGCCATACTAGCTCTTGCAGATGCTTGAGCATGGGTTTACCTGGGTCAAGTTTTAGTTCATGCCAGAGTGTTTTGGGATGCAGCGGCTCTAGTTCAAACAAGGAATCTAGACGAGCGCGAGCCTCAACATCTAAACACGCTGCTACTTCTTGGTAGAATGTCCGTTCCACAGTAGTTCTGACTCGTTTAGCGACTCGTGCTAAAGTGTTGAAAATGGGCAGTTCGTACTGTTGGCGGACTAATTCTTCGATCGCCACATTAATCAAGTCAGCTAAATCATTCTTAGAGAAAGCTGCTTGTGCCATTGATTGGACAATTACCCGTCTGGCCGCTGCGCCATAGGGCTTAATCTTCAGATAGTCCCGAATCAAAGATAAATGCCGCCATCTTGTCCCCGATGTATCGTAACCGACCAGCACTTGTGGGGACAGAGCTAATTGGGCGCTCTGGGCAATGTGCTTGATAATGGGCGCAGGAACACTCTTGACCAGAACAAAGTACCCCAGTCTCTGAAACGTTTTGAGCAACACCAGAAACCCGAGTTGGGCGACGGCACCTCTGGTATAACGGTGAGCCAGCTTTAGCTCTTGAGGGGTTGGCGTGTAAACTTCTTGAAGTTCTCTGGATGTAACTTGGCTTTTGAGTCGGGGATAGGCAGTTTCAGCAATACTTGGCACCCAGAAAGTTCTCCTCACACATTACGTAAGCCCAATTAGCTTACTGAAGTAGTGTTCTGTTTGTAAGACTTGCCGCAGTAGGGACAGAACCTATCTCCTTTATTAGTTACGGTTGCTACAGAATTTTTAGAGCGTCAGGGGCTAGCTCCGCTCACGGTTCGTTCTTACGAATTAACGCTGCTTCCCCTGCTGAAAGAATATGGTCGTCTCCCGATAGAATTGCTAACTCTTGAGTATCTACAAGATTATCTCAACAATCTCAAAGATCTTAAATACACTACCCATAACCGTCATCAAACGGTTATTAATGCTTTGTTCAACTTTGCTGTCAGTACTGGCTATATCAAATCCAATCCAATGGCTAGACTTTCTTTGAGAAAGCCAGAGGCAGCTAAAAGAGAACATCTTCCCGATGAGCCAGTACACTATCTCACGAGTGAGCAGCTAAAAACGCTGTATCATTTGGTGTCTAGCCATCCCCGTCTCAACGCTATCGTTCACCTGCTCCATCGCACAGGAGCTAGAATTGGTGAGCTTTTGGCACTTGATTTAGATGATGTAGACTGGGGAAATCGCAAGTTTCAGGTGATTGGGAAAGGTAACAGACAGCGTTGGTGTTTTTATAGTCAAGACGCTGAATATTCCCTGTCAAGGTATGTTCAATACTATAGATACTCGAGCTGTGAGGCTCTGTTTACAGCCCAGCATCCTTTGACGAAAGAAGTCACTCGTATAAGCTACCAAACCGTTTATAGAGATTGGACTTCCTTGACTCATCAAAGTTCTCTCCTCAAGGAAACTCGCTTACACGATTTGAGACATACTTTTGCAACAGAACGAGTGGGGCTGATGGGCATTGAGGAATTGAGAGCTTTGCTAGGCCATCAAAATATTCAGACTACCCTACGCTATCAGAAAGTCACTTCAGCACGAGCTGAAGAAGTAGCCCAAAGAGCTTTAAAAGTCTTAACAAAAAACGACTCCTAAACAGCTCCTTAAGTTAAATAAGTGAAGGGCAACGCGAGTTGTTTGTAAAGCTGTTTTTTACGGGAAACCAAAGAGTAGTCACACTACTCTTTATCAGAGGAATGAGAGTTCATCCCTGAACGTTGAGACTGAAACCCAGACCCAGTAAGGGATTTGCTTCAAATGGCGGAATTTTTCACGAATCGTTGCAATACGCCTACAAGGGTTTTCAACGAAAGAAGCGCTCAGAACCGCGCTTCCACCTCCGTCGTTGTTGAAGGGGAATCAGGTCCGTGCATACGCACATACACGAAGGAGCCTGGGTTTGTAATGTTCAAATTTAGACACTACAATAGTAATGTCCAAATTTAGGCACTACATGATGTTTGTTCGGTGGAAGAAACGCATAGGAGTTCGGGGGACTTCCATATACTGTTACCTCTGCCACTCCGAGCGGGTAGAAGGCAGGGTGACAACAAAAACATATGCCTACTTGGGAAGTATTGCAGAGCAGCCCTCAAAACTAGAGAGAGAGATTTTCTGGCAGCAGGTGATTGCGAATTTGCCGAAAAATCTCTCAAAGGCGGATAGAGCAAAGATCAAGGCAGCGCTCGCCGACAAAGTGCCACGAGGCAGCAAACATGAGAAATTCATCAGTGCCAAGAGCGACGAACACTACACGCCCAAGGACTTCCTTGAGGCTGTAGTGGAGTGTCTGGGGGAAATCGACTTAGACCCTGCCAGCAACAGCAAGGACAATCCCAACGTTCCAGCCAGTAATCATTTGACCATTGAGGATAATGCCCTCAAGCATGACTGGGCTGGGCGGGTATTTCTCAATCCTCCGTTCTCGCAAATATCGGAGTTCCTCAAAAAACTGATGGCTGAGATTGAGAGCGGAAGGGTTACCTCTGCGATTGTGCTGACCAAAAGCGATATCCGAACAAACTGGTACAAGCAACTGCGCTCGGATGCCCAATCTTTGTGCTTTGCCGAGGGATATCACAAATTTGGCTCCGCCTCCAACTCAGCCCCTTTTGGCGTGTTAATCAGCTATTTTGGTGACAACCCCGGTCGGTTTTGTGATGTGTTCGGTCAATTTGGTCTGTGTATTACCTCTTGAAGAAATGTTAAGCCATGTGCCAGTTGGGGGTATGACAAAGTACGTGCAAATTGGGACACGTTGTAAGATTTTGTAAACCTAATTGTCAAAACCCTTGATATACAGTCGTTTCACTACCTAACTTTTTTGACGGGTGGGTGAAAAAACATTCCCAAAAATGATTGTTTATGGGCAAGTCGAGGGAGCTTTTTGGGGTGGGGAGTTGATTGCAGCGTACCCAACCTTTGAACGCCAGATGTCATTTATGGGCAAGTAAGTAAATCCATAAAGCCGTTATCGTAACAACACTTTACAAGATGTCCTATTTGGCACTTATTGTGTCATGCCCCCATAAAGCCGCAAAGCCTGATGATGAAAGTGAAGGAGCTCAGCCATGTTGATCTAGGCAGCTCCTCAAGCCAAAAATCTATCTGTTTCCGGAAACAGATAGACTGCGGAAAGGCAACGTAGGTGAGGGGAGAAAGTAGCGAATGCACTTTATACAAACGAAGGTAGTAACTACCGACGAAAGCAAAAAAACCGCCCTGGTCATCGCTCCCGACCCCCTGGTGTCTCCCCTCCCCCTGTCGGGAAGTTGCGGGAATACGACATCCAGAAACAGTCTCCAAGTACTAACCGAGTATAAAAAAAAGCTTGGTAGGTTATTACTGCTCCAAGATTATCGGTCTAAATGAAGCGCTCAGTTTTTTGTCTTTGTCAAGACATTCTCAAGCAACTCCTCGAATAACGGCTCCCCAAGACTCATCAATCGCAGCGAAGACATTTCATCAAATACCTCTGGATAAAAAGTAACGCTTGCGTTCCGCCCTTTGTAAGTAAGCTGCCAGGTGCGATCGCTGCTCTTGTTCAAGCTGGGGCAGAGCAGGTAGCACCAACAAATCTGGAAAATAGCTAGCTGCTACTGATTGTTGTCTAATAACAGTTTTTAGTTAAGTTAAGGGAAAAAGACATATAGCAGGCTGGAATACTGAATATTTTTAACGCTTAATGTTGGGATAAAGCTTACCTAGCGCTAACCCTCGATCCTGACGCTGTTCACTTAAAAAAGTGCGGGTGCCTCAATCATGAATAATTTGTTCGATGCCTTCATTTCCTACGGACGAGCAGATAGTAAAGCTTTCGCTACAAAACTTCATGCTCGATTACTTGAAGAAGGGTTTAAGGTTTGGTTTGACCAGAACGACATCCCTCTAGGGGTAGATTTTCAAAATCAAATTGATGATGGTATCGAGAAGGCACATAACTTCCTGTTTATCATTGCGCCGCATTCCGTCAAATCTGCCTATTGCCTCAAAGAAATTCAACTAGCGGTTAAGCGTAACAAACGCATCATTCCGTTGCTACATGTCGAACCCCATGATTGTTGGGACAAGATGCACCCGACTATCGGCAAAATCAACTGGGTTTATTTCCGAGAAGAGCAAGACGATTTTGAGGCAGCTTTTTCCGGCTTAATTAGTTTGATACGTTCTCAAGCTGATTATGTTGAACAGCATACCCGGTTTTTAGCCAAGGCTTTGGAGTGGGAACGGCATCAAAAACAAAATAGCTGCCTATTAATTGGGGAAGAACGGATTGAGGCTCAATCTTGGTTAAAGAGACGGTTTAAAGATGAGCAACCGCCTTGTGTGCCGACTGACTTGCATTGTGAGTTTATTAGCGAAAGCACGAAGAACGCTAATAACTTGATGACTCAGGTTTTTCTGTCCTACTCGGATAAAGATAAGGAGGTGATGAAGAAACTTGCTAGAACACTAATGCGAGAGGGATTCACGGTTTGGACGAATAAAACTGATATTAAAACCGGGACGGAATTTCAGGAGGAGGTCAATAAAGGGATAGAAGGCGCAGATAACGTTGTCTGCTTAATTTCACCGGCTGCGCTGCAATCGTGGTACTGGCGGCAAGAAGTTGCTCACGCTTTTGCCAACAATAAACGTATCATCCCCCTCCTGATTGAAGCCACTGAACTCGATTCTATTCATCCTAATATACGAGCCTTACAATTCATTGATTTTACTACCCATCACGATGAAGCCAAATATCACCACGATGCGGATAAGTTAGTCAAGATATTGCATCAGGATGAGCGCTATTACGAAGAGCATAAAATTCTGTTAGTTAAAGCCCTGAAATGGCAAGAGCAAAACCGCAACCGCAGTATCTTATTGCGAGGGCATAATCTGCAATATTATGAACACTGGCTGAAGGTACATCGCCACAGGAGCGAACATCCGCCGTTACCGCTTCAGGTTGAGTTTGTTAGGGAAAGCAGCAATCAACCGCCGGACTCATCGTTAGAAGTTTTTATTTCTTATTCCCGTGCGGATTCGGATTTTGCCAGGAAGTTAAATGAGGGACTTCAGATTCAGGGCAAAACGACTTGGTTCGACCAAGAGAGCATCCCTCCCGGTAGTGATTTTCAGCAGGAAATTTATCGGGGTATTGAATGTTCGGCTAACTTCCTGTTTGTCATTTCGCCCAGATCTGTCAACTCGCCCTATTGTGCGGATGAGGTGGAATATGCACAGAAGTTGAACAAACGCTTTGTGACGGTACTGCACAGAGACGTATCACCGAAAGAGTTGCATCCTGCTTTAGCTAGCGTTCAGTGGATTGATTTCAACAGGCATGGAGGGGATTTTTATCCCAACTTTAGCGAATTGGTGAGAACTCTCGATACTGACCGAGAGCATGTGAAAAGTCACACGAAATGGTCGCAACGGGCGCTGGAGTGGGAGGAAAAAGGCAAAAGTGCTGACTTGCTGTTGCGGGGTAGTGAATTTGTGATCGCCCAAAACTGGTTGCAGGAAGCCGAGCAACAAAAAAAGCAGCCTATCGCCACTGATTTGCAGAAGGAATTTATTAAAAAAAGTAGGGATGCCATACTTGCAGGAAAAAGATGGTTACAGCTAAGGATCTTTGCCCTCACCTCGGCGTTTATCGTTTCCACGCTATTAACCATTATTGCTGGGATTAAGTGGAGAGAAGCAGATCAAGGTCAAATTCGTAGTTTGAGTACATCCTCAGAAGCACTCTTGCTCTCGAATAAACAATTAGAGGCGTTAATAGCAAGTTTACAGGCAGGAAAAAAACTTAAGCAGGCATTCTGGCTACCAGATGAACTCCGGAATCAAGTTAGAGGAACACTGCAACAGGTGGTTTATGGAGTAAAAGAACGCAACCGCCTGGAAGGACATCACGACCGGGTTCATAGTGGGATTTTTAGCCCCAATGGCAAGCTTTTGGCTACGGCATCAAAAGACGGCACTGCTAGCTTGTGGGACTTGAATGGCAAACAACTAGTCACATTCAAAGAGCATCGAGGCGAGGTCAATAGCGTAATGTTTAGCCCGGATGGCAAGTTTGTAGCTACGGCATCAAAAGACGGCACTGCTCGATTGTGGGACTTAAAGGGCAAGCAGCTAGCTACATTCAAAAGGCATCGAGGCGAGGTCAATAGCGTAATGTTTAGCCCGGATGGCAAGCTTGTAGCTACGGCATCAAAGGACAGTACTGCTCGGTTGTGGGACTTGAATGGCAAACAGCTAACAGAATTTCGAGGACACCAAAGCGGGGTCAATAGCGTGATGTTTAGTCCCAACGGTCAGCTTGTAGCTACAGCATCAAAAGACGGCACGGCTCGGTTGTGGGACTTGAATGGCAAACAGCTAACAGAATTTCGAGGACATCAAAGCGGGGTCAATAGCGTGATGTTTAGTCCCAACGGTCAGCTTTTGGCTACCGCATCAAAGGACAGTACTGCTCGGTTGTGGGACTTAAAGGGCAAGCAGCTAGCCACATTAAAAGGGCATCAAGGGGAGGTCAGGCGCGTGATGTTTAGCCCCAGTGGTCAGTTTGTGGCTACCGCATCAAAAGACCGTACTGCTCGGTTGTGGGACTTGTCGGGTAAACAGTTAGCTCTATTCTACGGGCATCAACTTACAGTTAGTAGCGTGATGTTTAGTCCCAATGCCAAGCTTGTGGCTACGGCATCACTTGACAAGACTGCTCGGTTGTGGGACTTGAAGGGCAAACTGCTAGCAGAATTCCCAGGACATCACAGCGGGGTCGATAGCGTGATGTTTAGCTCCAATGTTCAGCTTTTGGCTACCGCATCAAGAGAAGGCACGGCTAGGTTGTGGAACTTGTCCGACAAACAGCTAGCCGTATTCCAAGGGCATCAAGGAGCAGTCAGAAGCATGATGTTTAGTTTTAATGGCAAGCTTTTGGCTACCGCATCAAAAGACGGCACAGCTAGGTTGTGGGACTTGAAGGGCAAACAACTAGTCACATTCAAAGGACATCAAGGTCCGGGCACCAGCCTGATGTTTAGTCCCAATGGCGAGCAACTGGCTACCGCATCAAAAGACGGTACTGTTAGGTTGTGGGACTTGTCCGGCCAACAGCTAGCCGTATTCCAAGGGCATCAAGGCGAAGTAATGAGTGTGGTATTTAGTCCCAATGGCGAGCAACTGGCTACCGCATCAAAAGACGGCACGGCTCGGTTGTGGGACTTGTCCGGCCAACAGCTAGTTGTATTCCAAGGGCATCAAGGCGAGGTAATGAGTGTGGTGTTTAGCCCGGATGGCAAGCTTTTAGCTACCGCATCAACAGACGGCACGGCTCGGTTGTGGGACTTGAAGGGCAAACTGCTAGCTGTATTCAAAGGGCATCAATACGCCGTCACAAGCCTGATATTTAGCCCCAATGGCGAGCAACTGGCTACCGCATCAGTTGACCACACGGCTCGGTTGTGGGACTTGAAGGGCAAACTGCTAGTCTCATTTGACGGGCATCAAAGCCCAGTCACAAGCCTAATGTTTAGCCCCGATGGGGAGCAACTGGCTACCGCATCAAAAGACCGTACTGCCAAGTTGTGGGACTTGAAGGGCAAACAGCTAGTTTCATTCGACGGGCATCAAGGCGAAGTAACGAGTGTGGTGTTCAGCCCCAATGGCAAGCAACTGGCTACCGCATCATCTGACGGCACTGCTAGATTGTGGACAATCTCATTTGATGAACTACTCTCAAGAGGTTGCGATTGGGTGCGCGACTATCTGAAGAATAACCCTAATGTTGCAGAGAGCGATCGCTCTGTGTGTGACGACATTGGCGAGAAGTGATGTGGGGCCAAACGCACAGAATCTGTCTGAAAGTAGATGCAAGTTTTTGTCTCTTTATCTGTTAATTGTTTGCTGACACTCGCCTAATTACTGCATAACTCAACCTGGGTTTCACCAATTAGATAAGTAGAAAAGTTCATTTGACTGATTCGATAGCTACTTTTAATCTCAAAACGGCGGCGATAGTCATCATTTATAAGTTGTAATGACAGGGTCAAATAATTAAATGGAAACAGACAAAGTTCTATGGGACGGCAGTGCAAGCTTGGGAACCGATGTCTTCAAGGTACTCAATCGCGAAGATGGCGCGACCCTGGATACGGAAAATGACTCGACCTACGGACTCGTCTGGAAATTCACGAAGCCCGTGGGCAGCAAGCGCGCCGAGGTGCACGCGGCCAAGGGCTTTCAAGCGAAGGAGGGCCAGGTGATCTACCTGGGCTGGCGATTCAAAGTGTCCATGCCCGACGAATCACTCACCACCAATGCCTTCTTTCAGTGGAAGACGTACCCCCCAAAAGACATGCCTAAGGGTAGTCCAGCAGGCCAGCAAAACTATCCGGTTGTTCTGAAGTCCATCGACGGCAATTTCGTCTTGATGCAGAAGAACCCGAACGACGAGACGCCTGTTTGGGAAGCGCCCACCACGCTCGACACCTGGAACAGTGTGGTCTTGGGTCTCAAAGTTTCACAGGATATCACAGAAGGTTGGATCGAGTTCTGGTTCAATGGGCAGCAACAGACTCTGAGCAACGGCTCCACTCGTTTTATCTGCCGTACACTGGACGACTATCCGGTCGATCCCAAGTGGGGTATCTACGGCGCTAAGGATTACGAGGTGATCACCTATGTGGGATCGCTGAAAATCGCCACCACTTACGAGGCGGCAGCTCCATAGCGAAGGAGTTTCATCATGAGTCAAACGGAAACGCTTGGACAGCCTTGGTGCGTGTACTACGGGAGCGACGGTAAGCTGAAGTACCGCTCAGATAACGAGGGAAACCGTGTTCCGGACTATAGCTACGCAGGTTACCGATATGGAGTAGAGCAGCTGCCCGAGGTTCCAGAAGTGCTTAGGATCGGACCTAGACCGGACGAGGACAATACCCAATACATTCAAAACGCGCTTGATGAGGTTGCCCGCCAACTCAACACCAGTGGAAGTCGCGGCGCTCTGGTGCTGGAGCCAGGAAGTTACGAGATTCGTGGCACACTCCACATTAAACAGAGCGGGGTTGTGCTGCGTGGAGCGGGCGACGGCGAAAAGCCCGATGAAGACGCAAATCCCGATGAAGACACGATTCTGGTCGCAACGGGAAACAAGCGGAACGAGCAACCTGTGGTGATTCTGGGCACGAAGAAATCGGAACCTTGGGATTGGGATAAGGAAATCGGAACCCTGATTGTGGACGATTTCGTTCAGGTGGGTTCATTGAGTTTTAATGTAGAAGATGTCTCACTGTTTGAAGCCGGAGACCCAATTATCATTAAGCATCCATCCACCCCACAGTGGATCGAGAAGCTCGACGGCGGCGGCGTGATTAAAAATAAGGAGAATTTTAAAAGGGAGTGGCAGGAGTCTGAAATAGACATCCTGTACTATCGACGGGTCGTTCGCGTGGAAGGAAGCACTCTCTACCTTGATGCTCCTGTATACAATCACCTCAACCGCGCCCTGTCACAATCCATCACGTACACAACGGTCAAAGACAGCAGCAACTTCCTGACTCACGTGGGGATTGAGAGCCTGCGTATTGAGATCGAAAGTGATGGCGATGACGAAGATCGGTTTTGGGATGGCGTCGGTGTCTGTGGCGCAGAAGATTCCTGGGTGCGCGATATCACGATCCGCCACTTCTATAGGTATGGTGTGTACACGAAAGGAGCGCTGAGGATCACCGTGACGGACACCAAAGTGATCGATCCCGTCGGAACGAAGAATAAGGGCGGATACTTGTACAACTTCAACACGGAGCCTCACAGTCAGCTCATCCTCTTTCAGAACTGTGAGGCTAGGAACGGACGCCATAACTTCATTTCTAACGGCAAGAGCAGCACCTCGGGCATCGTATTTCACAGGTGCAAATCGCACAGCTCTACAATTCAAAGCGAAAGCGAAGGACACAAGCACTGGACTCAAGCAATGCTTTTTGACAACATCGACGAGAGCAGCTCGGATAAGCATAAGCTTGGGAAGGTGCTTCTATTCAACCGTGGCAACGCCGGAGGAGGCAAAGACGGAAAATCTCCTCACCACGGCTGGAGCGCCGCGCACTCCACAATCTGGAACTACAACGGCCTTATATACGTACAGAAACCTCCAACCGCACAGAATTACGCGGTGGTGTTTTCAAAGGAGCAGGTGAAGCCAAAGGGTGACGACAACGAGAGTCCGCTCGGACACGTAGAATTCATAGAGGGGGAGTTTTCTCCAGCGTCTCTCTACGAAGCGCAGCTTAATGAAAGGCTCCAGCGCTAGCGGGACACTCTACCACGCCTCAATGCGTCAACCCCGATCGCACACCACACGCTACAATTAGCTGATCCGGGTTGACGGCGGCAGGCGTCGCCATGCGATCGCTCCTCCAGAAATACTTCAGTTAAAAAAAGCGATCGCACGCTCTGCGACGGCATTGGCGAGAAGTGATGTCGGGCAGAACGCACAGTATCAAGAGATAAGGTTCGGTTTTGTCGCGATGAAAGCGATCGCTCTTACGAGTGTGGTTCATCTGGAGCCTCGCATTAACTCATACCAAGTTGCAGTCTAATGTAGAATCTAGAGCTGAGAGTCATGAATAATGTAAGCTTATGAGTCGAGTGAGTCGGGCAGCATCTCATTTGAGTGTGGAAGCCGTTGAACAGAAGCTCAGATCAGCCCGCAGCTATTGGCACAGACAAAAATGGTTAATTGTTTACAATGGCTTGGTTGACCCCAGACCAGCCAGTGCGATCTGCGCTTCGCAGCAGCGCTTCGCTATCGCTAAACAAACAGGAGTATCAGTAGCTATGGTTCATAAAGTGATCTCCGAGTACAATCAGATAGGAGTAGCTGCGTTAGAAACAGCAGGGAAAGGGGGCAGATACAATAGTTATTTAACTCAGGAACAAGAAAAAGAATTTTTAGGCAAATTTTTTGAACAAGCAGCAAAAGGACAAATTCCCACCGTTAGCCAAATCAAAATTGCTTATGAACAATTGGTGGGTCACTCAGTACATAAAACAACGATTTATCGGTTGTTAGATAGACATCAATGGCGCAAGATTGTACCAAGACCTTGCCATGTCAAAGCCGACCCACAAGCACAAGAAGCTTTTAAAAAAACTTTCAACAACAGGTCGAACAAATCTTACAAACAAGAGAACCCGAAGATACCAGACCTGTATTGATAATGGCAGCAGATGAAGGAAGATTTGGTCGTTTGGGTGAGGTAAGGGCTTGTTGGTGTCCTCCTGGTATGAGACCAGTTGTCCCGAAACAACAGGTGAGAGAGTATGTTTATGCCTACGCGGCTGTAGCTCCTCAGTTAGGGCAAATGACCTCTTTAATACTGCCCTATGCCAATACAAAAATGATGAATCTGTTTCTCAATCAAGTCTCTCAGGACTTTGCTGAATATTTCATCATCCTGCAAGTAGATAGAGCAGCTTGGCACCTGTCAAAGAGTTTACAAATCCCGGAAAATATTCGCGTCGTACCACAACCCTCTCATAGTCCTGAATTGATGCCTGTTGAACATATTTGGGAAGACATCAGGGAGAACTATTTCTACAATCGTATCTTGAAATCAATGGATAAGGTTGTGGACAGACTTTGTCAGGGGCTTGTTGCACTTTCATCCGATCCAGAAAGGTTACGTTCTCTAACTTATTTCCCTCATTTGAGAATTAGCTGCTAGGACGCAATTGAATCTGACGCGATCGCCAAGCGCTGCTGCAAAGCGCAGAGCGCGAAACGAGAACAGCGCAAGCGTTGCAACTCTCAAACAGTCAGCGCTGATCGGGCGAGCAGGTACACTTCCCTCACCTCGCACACAGCCCGACCAATTTCTGCTGGTTTGCGATCGCCAAGCGCTGCTGCAAAGCAGATCGTGTTGCGAGTAAGGCGTTTGCCTAAGCATGATGTCCAGCAGCAAAGCGCCGAGCGCACACCCAAACCCCCTTGAGGTGTCGTAGCTGCTGACAGCATAAATTACGGTTACCTGAATTCGCCAATGGAGTTAAACATCACAGGTATCAGTTGCTAATGAGTCTGGCAGATGTGACAAATTATAATCTGCTTTTATCAATAGCTCTCGGCTCTAGATTCTACATTAGACTGCAACTTGGTATCACCTACTTTTTGTAAGTGGGGGTGTTCCATCCAATTACACGATAGGCTCACCTCGTGTAATCGCGCCTGAAACTCCCAACCTTTTGTTGATGATAGCGACGTTGCTATCAGTAGAGATAGCGGTGCGAGGTAATATCAGAAGACCCTCACACTAGTCCATCCATTGACTTATCGAACATTCTGGAAAACGTTCTTTTTACGGAATGTTTTTCCCCTTCTATCTGTTTCCGGAAACAGATAGACTCGTTTGTAAGGTACAAAGTTATACCTTACAAAAGAAGAGCGCTCGCTCCGGATCTGACCCAGGAGAGTTTTCTCAGAAACGGTCGTTTCTGAGAAAGACTTTCCCCCTCCTTGTTACTCCAACCCAAATCCCCCACCTCGTTCTCAGAATTCCTTCTCAGATTCAAATTCTCACAATTCCTGATACGATGAGTTTTGAGAGAAGAGTCCGTCAAACTTTGTAGCCACGAAATTACAATGCTTATTGGTTATGCGAGGGTTAGTACACCTTCACAGTCACTAGACTTACAAATTGATGCTTTAGTCCAGGCAGGTTGTGATAAAAAGAAAATCTTTACCGATATTGCCAGTGGCTCGAAAACCGCTAGACCTGGACTGGATAAAGCACTCGACTACGCGAGAGAGGGTGACATCATTGTAGTCTGGAAACTCGATCGCCTTGGTCGCTCGCTAGGGCATCTCATTGAAGTGGTGAGGGGATTGAGCGAAAGGGGCATTGGGTTCAAAAGCATTCAAGAAAGCCTGGATACTACCACCAGCGGTGGGAGACTCATATTTCATGTATTCGGTGCGATCGCAGAATTTGAACGAGACTTAATTCGCGAACGTACCAATGCTGGACTAGAAGCTGCCAGAGCCAGGGGTAAGAAGGGAGGTCGCAAACGGGTCTTGACAGATAAGCAAATCAGCATTGGGAAGTCATTGGCAGCCGACTCGACGCGCAGTGTAGAAGATATTTGCGAGACGCTTAAAATTTCTCCCGCTACTTATTATCGCTATATTCATCAAGCACAGAAGTAGAGGAAGAGCTAATTATGCCTCGGCTTCAGCGTCGTCAGTTCTTGCAATTTGCTGGTTCAACTCTTACCACTCTCGGATTAAACCAGCTCAGTATTATTCAAAACAGTAATCGCTATGCCAGAGTTCTGGCGCAAAGCACTCCCCGTAAACTAGCCCTACTGGTAGGAATTAATCAGTATCCCCCTAGCAATCGGTTGGGACAGCTCAAGGGATGCGTTACTGATGTAGAGTTGCAACGAGAATTATTGGTTTACCGCTTCGGCTTCAATCGTAGTGATATTCTCAGCTTGACTGATGCCCAGGCTACTCACCAAGGAATTCTGGAAGCTTTTGAAGAGCATTTAATCAAACAAGCCAAACCAGGTGATGTGGTGGTTTTCCATTTCTCAGGACATGGTTCTGAAGTTACTGACTCTAATCCCACTCTTGGAGACCACCTTAACAGCACTTTTGTCCCAGTTGACAACCCTCCCCCTTCTCCAGAAGGCATCGTGCAGGACATTATGGGACGAACGCTCTTTTTGCTGATTACTGCCTTAAAAACAGAGAATGTCACCGTGGTGTTGGACTGTTGTCACTCTGGCGGCATCCGAACGAATTTTCTCTTAAACTCCTCAGACAAGAGTTTTGAGCCAACAGTCAGTTCTGTTGAACAAGAAACGCAAAACCAGTGGAGGTCACGAGGGAATCTGCGCGTGCGTTATGCTTGGGGCAGTTCTTACTATAGAGCTAGTCCTACGGAGCATCAATATCAAAAAAAATGGCTGTCACGACTGAACCTGTCTGTTGAGGAGCTTTTGAAAGGACGCCGGGAGCCGCTTTTCAAAGGAGTAACGATTAGTTCAGCACAGCGCACCCAAGTCGCCTGTGATGCACCTTTCGATAACGGTGCCTTTTATGCTGGGGTATTTACTTACACGATGACCCGGTATCTCTGGCAGCAAACTGGTAGTAATCCTTTAAAGCCGGTCTTTGAAACTATTTCTCGAAACGTCAACCTTGAGTATCCACAAGAACCACTGCTTGAAGTCAAAATTGGCAGTGACAATGAACAACAACCCGTTTATTTCACTGCTCAAACATCCCCCCCAGCCGATGGAGTGGTAACAAAGCTAAAAAGCAATCAGGTAACGCTTTGGCTAGGAGGATTAGACCCACATAGCCTGAAAGCCTTTGACGAAGGTGCGACCTTCACTATCGTTAATCGCCAAGGGCATGGTTCAGGGGAGGTCAAGCTAGAGTCCCGTCAAGGATTAATTGGTCAGGGAACGCTCTCAGGAACTGCCCAAGAGGGAGCGCTGCTGCAAGAAGCTACCCGTGTAATTCCGAGTGAGTTGAAACTACGCATCGGTCTCGATCCCTCTCTAGGAACGGAAACCGAGGCGGCTACACAGGCACTCCAAAAGATTAATCGCATTGAGCCAGTGCCTTTCCACTCTCTAGAAGTGCTTTACACGGGAGAGGTGCAGTACATTTTGAGTCGAATGACGGCAACCGATCATCAAGAATTTCAGCAGCGGACTGACTTGCCTGCTCAGGGTAGTATTGGTTTATTTTCCCTTGGACGAGACGAAATAATTCCTGGCTCATTTGGCACTGCCCAAGAGACAGCACAAAAGGCAGTTTCGCGCTTAGAAACCAAACTTAAGTCCCTCTTGGCTGCCCGTATTGTCAAAATGACCCTCAATGCTAATTCATCCCAACTAGATGTAGAAGTGGCGATGACCACACAAGGGCAGGGAGGTAAGTTGATTGCTCAGGCTTTCACAGCACGGGGCAGCAAGAGTCGCGGGTTACAACCACAGCTAAAACAACCGTTACTTGCGGGAACGCCGATTCAGTTTCAGGTAAGAAACAACGAGCCTCATGCTCTTTATCTAAGCATTATCTTGATTGAACCATCGGGGAGCATCAGCGTGCTGTTTCCCAATCAGTGGCGAGTACCAGAGGAGACAACACGGCTGGAGGCAAATCAAACTCTACTGGTGCCGAACCGAGAGAAAGATGAGTTTCAGTTGGTTGTTCAAGAAACAAGTCCCGGAGAGGTGCTGGTGATTGCCAGTCGCAATCCGCTCTCAAAAACCCTGGTAACTTTACAGTCCTTGGCAGCAGAACTGAAGCAACAGAGTGGTCCGTTGGTGACCTTTGAGCCAATAGAGGTAATGGGGGAAATTCTTGCTGATCTAAGTGGCAATTGTGCAGTGAACGAAGCGTGTCCTCTAGACAGCTCCACTTCACCCAATCGCGGCTCTCTTGCGGCAGTCCAGCGACCGATTCGCACTTCTTCTATTGCAGTGCTGTCTATTCAGTGTGGAGTGATGTTAAGAAGCAAAGCGATCGGGGGTTTGAGTAGCAATCGTGCAGAAACTTACGCTAAGGCTAAAAACGTTACAC
>CBKWLJ010000165.1:0-17633 GCA_966675205.1 uncultured bacterium | reverse complement strand
CTCAAGTAATCTTAGAATTGTCCAACCCATCAGAACTAATGACATAGACCACTAGACGGGAGCAAAATTCTTTGTCGGAAGATGATTTGCCGTGTTTGTGGATTTTGTCGCCTTCTTGTTCGGCAAGGTTGCTCAATGGATTTAGCGCAAAACTGGATGAGTCAGGAAACTGGGGGGAAGGCGTTTATTTTCTGCCGGAACTTCAGAAGACAGCGCTGGTAGCGATTAACCAGTTACCTGTAACTGAAGATACTCTCTGGCTGGTGAAAATTTAAGTGAGGAGGATAGGGAGTTGCTTATGAACTTATCACCAGCTTATTTGAAATGGCGGGAAGAAACCTGACAACAGGGCAGACAAGAAGGTAGGCAAGAAGGCCGGGTAGAAGAACGTCGGCAGATGATAGAAAACATTCTGAAAGCTCGCTTTGGCTCACTTGATGAGGAATTGTCAGAAGCGATCGCAGCAATGTTGCACTTACCGCCAGAAGAGTTGATTCGCCTGTTGCTTAACCTTTCCCGTGAGGAATTGCTGGCACGCTTTGGGTATGGTGCTTGGCGAGAAGCGCTCTTACAGGAAGGCAGGGTAGAAGAACGGCGGCAGATAATTGAAAACGTTCTGAGATTGCGATTTGGCTCACTCGATGAGAGTTTGTCTGGAGCGATCGCGTCTTTGGTACAGTTGCCGACAGAGGAGTTGACTCGCTTGTTGCTGACTCTTTCCCGTGAGGAACTGTTGGAACGTTTTGGAGGAGAGTCTAGCTAAAGGGGACTTGATCAGGGAGTAGTTTTTGCCCTAGCGTCATTATCCATCCTGCCAGTCGGCTAGATCTTCTACTGTAAACTTCAGAAGGTCACATAATGCTTTCATCTGTTTTGGATAGAGCTTAGGGATATGTCTATCAGCTTCCCAGTTTTGCACGGTGATTATAGTTACACCTAGTTGATCAGCAACTTTGCGCTGCGTTAAGTTGAGCGATTCACGTCGTTGTTTGAGCTTTTCCCCCAAACTAGCCATTAGTGTCTTAATCCCAAATTTTCAGTAAATCTGCTATCACTACTCTCCCTGATTCGAGGTTTAGTTTGCCTGTTCTTGTCCTTTTGCCAACTCATCTAATGTGAAATTTAGAAGGTCACACAGCGCTTTCATCTGAACTGGGTAGAGTTTGGGAGTATGCCTATCCGTTTCCCAGTTGATCACTGTAGACTCTACAACGCCACAGGCTCTTGCAACTTGCAAGCGAGTTAAACCTAGACTTTCACGTCGTTCCCGTAGTTTTTGCCCTAGCGTCATTATCCATCCCGTCAGCGTTCTTCAGTTAACTATATTTATTCAGTTGACTATAGGTAGTTGGTGTCTTAGTGTAGGTATACGTGCAAAATCGCACGATAGCTTGAAGCCAGTCCCCGCCCTAGACAAGCACTGGACTGGCTCTGGCTCCAATTACACATGGAGACAAATCAATTATGCCTTACAAAGAACGCCTTAACCCTTGGGTATTAGTTCGTCTGCTTCCCAACCTGCAACGGATAACTGTAGGACAGTTCCGCACTCGTTCTGATGCAGACGGTCATCTAGAGATTATTCGCCGCCTGATTCCCAACGCGAAATTCGTGGTTATGTTCAGTCCCGAATTGCTACCACCGCAACAAGCTGACTCTCGCTACAGAACATCAGGCCGATAATCCGCGAAGAACCCCTCCCCAGCCCTCCCCGCATCGGGGAGGGAGCAAGATTAAACTTGTCTTGCTTTCACCACGCACAAACGTTTCCTCTTTTTCTTCCCCCCGTTGCGGGGGGATTGAGGAGGTCTTCCAAAGCCACACCAGATCCGACAACCCACCTACCACTCTTGCTCCCCCCTTTTTTAGATCCCCCTTCCGTCCCCCTTAAAAAGGGGGAAACCAGATGTTGCTTACGCTTTTTGTTGTCCGGGGGTTGGGGGGGATCGAATAGCACCTCAACACACAAATCCTATGACAATCCTATTCCGTCGCATCCAACCCGCTCAAAAATTCCGCATCACCAAACGCCAAATCGCCCAATTCCTCCGCCTTCCCGAATCACTTATTGTCAAAGTCGAACCCTGGCTTTATGTCCTGTTCGTCCATCGCCTCGATAAAGGAGGACAATTTATTAGTTATCGCCAATTGGAACAGTGGAAAAATGCGGTTGCCTGTCAACTGCAAAAATGCTCCATTTTAGAACAGCTACAACACTTGTGGAATGCCATTACCTTTGACCACACGAAGCACAACAAACAATATGAGGCTTCCGTCCTCCCCTCTCTGGAAAGAATCTGGTTGAAATGCCTAGAAGCTATCCCCAAAGAGCCATACAGTGTAATTGAACATTAAGCGATCGCACTAATTGAATCCCCGTAAAGCGCGATCGCTTCTTGCCCTCACATTCTGTTATTTATCTACCAAGATAGAGAGATAACGATAATAACTAACTATGAGTGAAACTTCTATTCGTCCGGCTTTAATCACCCAAGTACTCCCCGATTCAATCGCCGCAGAAATTGGCTTTGAACCAGGGGATGCGATCGTATCTATCAACGGTACACGTCCCCGTGACCTGATTGACTATCAATTTTTATGTGCTGATGAAGTCCTAGAACTAGAAGTCCTAGATGCGGCGGGGAAAACTCACATTCTCGAAATTGAGAAAGACTACGACGACGATTTAGGGCTGGAATTCGAGACAGCACTGTTTGATGGATTAATTCAGTGCAATAATCGTTGTCCCTTTTGCTTTATCGATCAACAGCCACCCGGTAAGCGGCAAAGCTTGTACCTCAAAGACGACGACTACCGCCTCAGCTTTCTCTACGGTTCCTACCTTACCCTCACCAATCTCACCCAAAAAGAGTGGAACAGGATAGAGCAAATGCGGCTATCCCCCCTCTATGTTTCCGTCCATGCTACTGAACCCGAAGTTCGCATCCGGTTGCTAAAAAACCAGCGTGCAGGGCAGATTTTAGAACAGTTACAGTGGTTTCAGGAACGACGCCTGCAAATTCACGCTCAAGTTGTCGTTTGTCCTGGTATTAACGATCGCATCCACTTAGAACGCACTCTACTCGATTTGGCACAATTCCACAAAGGAGAAGTGCCTGCGGTAGCTTCTGCGGCAGTAGTTCCTGTAGGATTAACACGCTTTCGACCTACAGAAGATGAATTGATTCCCGTAAGTCGCGAGAAAGCAGAGGAAGTCATTAGCCAAGTTCAGGCACTACAGGAAAAATTTCGCCATCAGATGGGGACAACTTTCGCTTGGTTAGCCGATGAGTGGTTTCTCATTGCCCGACAAGACTTACCGCCGGAATCTCATTACGAAGACTACCCTCAAATTGGTAATGGTGTCGGTTCAATTCGCCAATTCCTCAAACAATTTCACGATGTTGCCGCTAAGAAACTGCCACGACGTTTAAAAACACCCCGAAAATTCACTTGGGTAGTGGGCAATGCGGTAGAAAAAGCATTTGAACCCCTCGTCCAGCAGTTAAATGCAGTACAAGGATTAGAAGTACAATTGATAGCGCTACAAAGCGAGTACTGGGGACAAGAAATCACCGTCACTGGTTTGCTGACAGGGCAAGACTTGCTCCCAAGATTGAAGGGACAAGATTTAGGAGAGGCAATTTTGTTACCTTCTTTGATGCTGAAGGAAGGCGATACCCGATTTTTAGATGATATGACGGTTGAAGAACTAAGCCGTCATCTGGGAGTTCCCATCTTGCCTGTTAGCGGTATTGAGGAACTCATTGAGATGTGTCTTCAGTAAATAGGATGGGTTACGGCTATACCTAACTCACCTATCATCAAAGAAACCATCTGCGTTTATCTGCGTCCATCTGCGGTTTTCAACCATCTTTTAGTATGAAGCTCCATCGACATCACCAGTGGCCGACTACAGTAGAGGAAGCGATCGCTATCCAAAAACAACTGCAATCCGAAGTGATTCTCGAAGATCAATTGGGAGAGGTGCAGTATGTAGCAGGTGTGGATGTCGGTTTTGAGGAAGACTATGCAATCTCACGGGCAGCAGTAGCTGTATTAAGTTTTCCCGACTTGCAACTAGTAGAACACACGATCGCACGACGCCCTACAACCTTTCCCTACATCCCCGGATTCCTCTCCTTCCGGGAAGTACCGGTTGTCATCGATGCACTAGAAAAGGTCACCACGATACCGGATTTGATATTGTGTGATGGTCAGGGTATTGCTCATCCTCGTGGCTTTGGCCTTGCCTGCCATCTGGGGGTACTGGTAGATATGCCAACCATTGGGGTTGCTAAGTCTTTGCTGGTAGGGAAACATGATGAGTTGCCTTTAGAAAAGGGAAGTTGGCAACCCTTGCAGTATCGAGGAAAAACCGTTGGGGTGGTTTTGCGATCGCGCACTAATGTAAAACCTCTTTATGTTTCCCCTGGTTATCGCATTAGCTTACCGACGGCAATTGATTATGTGCTGCGCTGCCTGACCAAATATCGGTTGCCAGAAACGACTCGCTGGGCAGATAAACTGGCATCAAACAGAATTTAGTTTCTCTGAAAATCTATCTATACCAGTTGGATATATTGCGTGTACCACAAGCATAAGGTAGGGGCACGACAATGTCGTGCCCTTAATATCTCTGAACTACACTAGAGAAAATCTAACTCTAGGCTGAAATGGGTGTAGCATTTTCTTCTTCAACTACAGGCTGAGCGGTAGCTTTTGAGGTAATAATTGTCACCAACTGCCGCAGATTTTCATCAATTTTTTCGCAGGATTTAGTGACTGTCTCTTGTAATGCTATAAGTTGACGTTGATTAGCCTCGAAAGGAGAAATACTACTCTCTTTATCGAGAATGGGTTGGAAACGGAAATACTTGTCTTTCCAAAGGATTTGCTGAGCAATGTAATTGCTAGTATCAGTCGAACCATCAAAAAGAATATCGATGATCGGTACACCCCTCAGTGGGCTTGCCCATTCAACACCCCATCTTCTTGCCTGTTTGATATCAATTTTTCTGGCAACTGGCTGTCCCGTGCCGAAGGAGGCAACTACAATATCCTTGACATCAACCCAGGTATCGCATCTCTCAGGAATCCATTTCTGGTGATTAGCTAGAGGGGTGAGATTCCAGTGTAGGCGTTCTGCGATCGCACAAAGCACTGGATCGTTAGCAATTACACCCCCATCAATTAAGGGAATACTTCCACCAGGAGGTATTTCCAAACCCATTGCTTTAGTATATTGAAGAAAATTCTCGTTCTTCATTTCATGAGCAGGAAAGGCTACAGGTGCAGCGGCTGAGGAACGGCAAATCTCCCATACAGGTATTTTTCCGAGGAGAAGGTCAGTATTTTTGAAGACAATAGCTTGTCGGTTGTAAACATCATAACTTGTAATTAAGGTAGGCTTAGTTAATTCTTCAAAAAGAAGCTTTTCTCCAAATACGTCCTTAAGAACAACCTCTAACCCAATACCGTCATACATCGGCTGAGTAGCACCAGTAATCAGGCGATTGGCAATGGTTCTGAGAAGGCTGAAAAAGGGACTAAAAATCCCCTTATTTTTCCACCAAGTTTCTGGAAATATATCCTTCCCTCTTTGCCAAAACAAATTTTTGATTTCAGTCGCACTAATTCCCTTGGCGATACCACAAGCTATGATGCTGCCTGCGGAGGTTCCTGCAATCAGATCGAAGTAATCTCTGAGTCTCGCATTCGGGTTGTTTTCATGTTCTTGTATTTTTCGTTCCAAGCACTCTAACAAGATTGCAGAGGTTAGACCCCGGATGCCACCGCCATCAAGAGAAAGGATACGGTAAGGTTTATTCGTTTTCATGATGTCTTTCTCCAAGATTTATTCTTAAAAATTCAGTCATTAATGTTGGTACAAAACTCTAATCCCTCATCAGGATAAAATGTCTAAAAATTCATTAAGAATGATGAAGGAACCTAGAACCTAAAGTTTTGTCTTGCCTCATCCTGTTCCACAGGGTTTTAGGTTGTTCATAAACCCAAGTTAATCCACCGATACTCGGATTGAGAGTCGGAAAAAGTTATAAAAATGTCAGAGCCAATGTCAGAAGAATGTCATAATACCCAAACACAACGTGGGTGACTGGTAGGTTTGCGTAATTGGCAAAGAACAGGGTGAAGAATACTATAGTCACAAAAAAATAACCTTTTCTGATGAAATCACTGCCTCCTAACACAGGAGGTTAAGCTGTTGGGAACCAATGACTGTTGAAGACGCGCTTTTAATTGTTGAGAAAGTTTTAGAACAAGAACGCTTAAACAAAGTTCAAGAAATTGTATTTCGGCAAGCTTGGGAAGGACGGTCATATCAGGAGATTGCAGAAAGCTCCAGTTATGACCCTGGTTACATTAGAGATGCTGGCTCCAAACTCTGGCAGCTACTCTCACGCGCCTTTGGGGAAAAGGTATCAAAAAATAATCTTCAGTCTGTTTTGAAGCGGTATTCACGCACCGTTTTGGTCAGCGAATCCCAACCGGTTCAAAGCGTTGCTTCCAATCCAATGGCAACCTTGAGGTCAAGTACTAACCAGTATCAAGACTGGGGAGATGCGGTTGATGTATCCGTTTTCTACGATCGCATTGAAGACCTTGCTACCCTAGAACGCTGGATCGTAAAGGAACGCTGCCGAGTCGTGACGCTGTTTGGCATGGGGGGAATGGGTAAAACCGCCCTTTCTGTCAAGCTAGCTCAACAGATTCAGGGGGAATTTGAGTACCTGATTTGGCGATCGCTGCTACACGCCCCATCCCTTGAAGACCTACTAGGCGACCTGATCGAATTCCTGTCTCACCAGCAGGTAACAGATTTGCCAAAAACCCTAGACGGCAGAATTTCCAAAACACTTTATTACTTACGTCAGCACCGTTGCCTGGTGGTATTGGATAATGCAGAGACAGTTCTCGGTGAAGGATATCAGGGGTATAGTCAGCTACTCAAATCTGTAGCAGAAATTCCTCATCAAAGTGCTGTCGTCCTCACCAGTCGGGAGAACCCGAAAGAATTGGCAGCCCAAGAGGGTGAATTTCTCCCCGTGCGGTCATTACAGCTAACCGGTTTACCCCCACAAGACGCGCAAAAAATTTTTCAAGCCAAAGGTTCATTCTGGGGGTCAGAAACTGAGTGGAAAACGTTAGTCGAACACTATGGCGGCAATCCCTTGGCCTTAAAGATGATTGCTCCAGGCATTCGCGATTTCTTTGACAGTAGCGTTTCTAAATTCTTAGAAATCTTGAAACAAGGAACATTAGTCTTTGATGATATTCGCCATCTTTTAGAAAGGCAGTTGAATCGCTTAACCGATTTAGAAAAATCGGTCATGTACTGGCTTGCTATCAATCGCGAACCTGTTTCATTTCAGGAATTGCAAGAGGATTTAGTTCCGGAAGTTTCCACTAGTAAGCTCTTAGAGGCGCTAAGTTCTCTCTTGAGGCGGTCGTTGATTGAAAAAAAGTCTGCCAATTTTAGGCAACAACCTGCTGTAATGGAGTACATGACTGAATGCTTGATTGAGCAGGTCTGCGAAGAGATTATC
This sequence comes from uncultured bacterium, assembly GCA_966675205.1. Taxonomy (GTDB): domain Bacteria; phylum Cyanobacteriota; class Cyanobacteriia; order Cyanobacteriales; family Coleofasciculaceae; genus JBFLZA01. The sequence goes on along the minus strand of CBKWLJ010000165.1, from coordinate 10,065 downwards.
ACCCAAAAAATTTCACTTTTTAATAGTTACGCTCTCATTAAAGCTCAGTCGAAAGACTATATCAGAGAGAGTCAAATTCGCTTTATTATCAAGCCAGTTACAGAGAGATTGATTGATTATTTTAGTGGAAAAAGCCGATTAGAAGAACATCTTAAGCAACTTCTCCTCGGTCTGCGTTCCCGATCTTCACTCAAGCCAGGATATGCGAGTGGGAATCTTTTTAATCTGCTGTGTTACCTGCAAACGGATCTAAGCGATTATGATTTTTCAGGGTTAACAATTTGGCAAGCCTATCTGAGAAATGCCAATTTACACCAAGTCAATTTACAAAATGCCGACCTGAGCAAATCTGTTTTTGCTGAAACCTTCGGGAGTATTTTATCAGTAGCCTATAGCCCCGATGGAAAACGATTAGCGATCGCAGGTGAATGTGGCGAAATTCGGATATGGCAAGTGGCGGATATGAAGCCACTCATAACCTGTCAGGGTCACATGCGCTGGGTACTTTCGGTGCATTGGAGTCCTGATGGTCAAATTTTGGCGAGTTCTAGTGACGACCGCACTGTAAAGTTATGGGATGCTCAAACGGGTCAATGCCTGAAAACCTTGCAGGGGCATACCAGTTGGGTATGGTCAGTGCATTGGAGTCCGGATGGTCAAACTTTGGCGAGTTCCAGCGATGACCGAACTGTCAAGCTATGGAATGTCCAGACGGGTCAATGTTTGAAAACCTTGCAAGGACACACCAGTCTAGTCCGTTCGGTTAGCTTCAGTCCTGATGGTCAAATTCTGGCGAGTGGCAGTAATGATGGCACAGTCAGGTTATGGGATGTCAGTACCGGCCAGCTTCGGAAAATTCTGGAGAGGCATACATCTTGGGTGCAGTCCGTTGCCTTTAGTCCTAATGGTCAAATTCTGGCGAGTGGTGGCGATGATGCGACAGTTAGGGTGTGGGAGGTTAGTACAGGTCAATGTCTTCTTACCTTAGAAGGCCATGTTCATTTAGTGCAATCCCTTGCTTTTAGTTCCCACGGTCAAATGTTAGCCAGTAGCAGCCATGACCGAACTGTCAAGCTATGGGATACTACTACCGGACAATGCTTGAAAACCTTGCAAGGGCATACCAGTCAGGTGTGGTCAGTTGCTTTTAGTCCTGATGATTGCACCTTAGCCAGTGGCTGTGATGACCGCACGGTGAAGCTATGGGATACCACTACCGGTCAATGCCTCAAAACGGTATGGGGATATACGAATCGCATTCGATCAGTTAGCTTTAGCGCGGATGGTCGCACCTTAGCCAGTGGCAGTGGTGATTATTCAGTGAGGTTATGGGATGTCAGTAGCGGTGAATGTTTGAAAACGTTACAGGGGCATACCCACTGGATACTTTCACTGGCCTTTAGTCCAATTGCTGACCCAGGCAGACAAGGGGGGATTTTAGCGAGTGGAAGTTGCGATCGCACCGTCAAGTTATGGGATGTGGCTAGTGGTCAGTGTCTGAAAACCTTGCAAGACTATCCCAACTGGGTACTATCGGTAGCATTTAGCCCGGATGGTCAAATTCTAGCAAGTAGTAGCGATCGCATCGTCAAACTCTGGGATGTCCGCGAGGGTAAATGCCTCCAAACCTTTCAGGAACATACTAACTGGGTGTGGTCAGTGGCGTTTAGTCCTGATGGTAAAACCTTAGCTTGTGGCAGTGGCGATCGCAAAATATGGTTGTGGGATGTTAGTAGCGGAGAGTGCCTCAATATTTTGCAAGGACATACCAATGGGGTTTGGTCAGTGCATTGGAGTCCCGATGGTCAATTCCTCGCCAGTGGCAGTGATGACCATACGGTACGGTTGTGGGATGTGACTAGTGGGGAGTGCCTGAACATTTTGCAGGGACATACCAATGGAGTGTGGTCAGTTGCCTTTAGTCGCGATGGTCAACATCTCGCCAGTGGTAGTGATGACCATACGGTACGGTTGTGGGATGTCCATGAAGGTAGGTGCCTGCAAACGTTGCAGGGTCATAGCCACGGAGTCTGGTCAGTTACCTTTAGTTCTGAAGGTGAGTCCGTAGCTAGTGGGAGTCAAGATGAAACCATTAAGCTGTGGGATGTCAAGACGGGTGAGTGTCAAAACACTTTAAAAAGTGAGAGACTCTACGAGGGAATGAACATCACTGGCATTAAGGGTTTAACAGAGGTACAGAAAGCTACGCTGAAAGCTTTAGGGGCAGTTGAATTAGATGATGTGCTGATTCGTTAGAGGTGTTGTGATTTAAAGAAGCTCTCAAATCGTTCATGAACAGGTCGATTTTATCGACCGTAATATTCTGCATCACTACTAAATGTGCTAACTCTCCTTGGGTGGCTAATTGCCACTTGCGACATACTTCTGCATCAGGTTTGTGCAAAACTACAGTGGTAGAGAAGTCGTTGAGCATAGCAGGGTAGTCTATTTTCCCTAAACAGTTGTAGAGATAATGAGCGTTATTGACACAAGCTTTAACCTCTTCACTGAAGTGGTCGCCTCTAGTAGCGATCGCATACCACAGAAATAGGGGAGCCAATCCATTACGACTGCCCATAATGGTTGTATCTTTACTGCCGATATACTCAATGTCTTGCTCTATCTTCCTGACGTACTCTCGGCGTGTCAGTACTACTCCACAGGGAATCGGAGAACCGATAAACTTGTGACCACTGACTGCAATACTACCAATAGGTTGCTGAAAGCTAATCTTGGGTGCGTCTTCGATGAAAGGCAGTAGTAACCCTCCCAATGCGCCATCGCAGTGAATGTGAAATTGATCAATTTTGAGTTGTTCGAGTAAATCAAGTACTCGATCTACGCGATCGGTTGCACCTTTAAGCGTGGTTCCCAAGTTGATATTAATGATGGCGGGGTGGTGACGATTTTGTCTTAAGCTCAACTCTAGGTGTTCATAGTTGAGTTCACCGTTATCCTGAGACTCGACGATGATATGCGGTATCCGGAACAGCCTCGATGCTTTGGCAATGGAGTAGTGAGTATCCCTAGAACTGTAAACAATCCCATCCGGGTAGAGTTCCCGCCCCAAAAAAATGCCGTACAAGTTGCCTTCTGTACCACAGGAATTTACATATCCCCAGTGATCGTCTAGTTCGTATAGCTGAGCAAACCATTCCAGACAAGCTTGTTCAAACTCCCTCGAATCAATACCGTAGTTGCTAGCCACATAGGGGTCGCCTAAGTTATTGAGAGTGTACTGGAGAAACGGAAGCAACGGAGTGTAATCATAGTCGAGGTTGTAGGGGTAGCCTGCGTGAAATTCTGTACGTTGGGCAAGCTGCCTTCGGAATTCATCGAGGGTAATCATGGGTTTATCGTTGGTAGATTAAGCTTGTATTCCCCTGAGGAGGGGAAAGGGGAAGGTAGGGCCCCCTTTCGGGATGAGGAGTGGGGGAAAGGAGGAATTGCCATTTCTTCCATCCCTTTTCCCTTTTCCTTTTTCCCGCTCGCGAAGCGACTCCTTTTCAACCCTGATTCAGTGATAACCCGAAGGTTCTGATGGCGACCGTAAGAAAAAGTTATAAAAAGTCAGTAAATTAGTATCAAAATATACTGAAACTCCTCAAGCTCATCAATGTCCCGATTTGGACTACTCTGTCGGAGCCATTAGGAAAGCATCAGAGGGGCAAGCTCCAAGCTAACGAGAATCTACCAACGGGTTAACTGGATTGGAATACATGAGCGTTGACGAAGCACTTCTTTTCTTAGACTCCATCCTTTCCGAGCATCTCAACGATGTTCAAGAATTAGTCTTTCGGCAAAGTTGGGAAGGACGCTCTTATCCAGAGATTGCTAAGAGTGCTGGTTATGATGCTGAGTACATCAAATTCATTGGGTACCAATTATGGAATCTGCTGAGTCAGGTGCTTGGAGCAAAGGTTACAAAGAATAATCTTCAATCAGTTCTGCGGCGAAAGGCACAACAGGCGCAAGTTGCGGTGGCACCATCAAACAGTAATTCTACTGATCAGGGCAGAAATTCTCAAACCTATCACAGTGAAGTGACTCCTCATTTGATTTCTGCTGAGGTGGCAACTGCTAATCGGTGTCAAGATTGGGGAGAAGCGATCGATGTCTCCGTTTTCTATGGACGCACAGAAGAACTCACCACACTACAGCAGTGGATTGTAAACGAGCGCTGCCGCTTAGTTATGGTGTTGGGCATGGGTGGCATCGGTAAAACTGCCCTATCCATCAAGATAGCCGAACGCATCCAAGAGCAATTTGATTTTGTCATCTGGCGCAGTCTGGGCAATGCTCCACCCGTTCTTGAGCTTTTGGCTGATCTGATCCAATTTCTCTCTCAGCAAAAGGAAACGGCTTTACCCGAAACCGTATACGGCAGAATCTTGCGACTACTTGAATATTTACGAGCGTCTCGCTGTTTGCTCATTCTGGATAATGCGGAATCAATTTTACGAGAAGGCGATGTCTGTGGTGGGCTACGCCAACGTACAGAGAGGTATCGAGAAGGGTATGAGGATTACGGTCAACTGTTCAAATCTGTGGCAGAAACACCTCATAAAAGTACTCTCGTTTTAACCAGTCGGGAAAAATTAAAAGAACTAGAATTACAGGAGGGCGAAACCTTACCTGTTCGCTCATTACCACTGACTGGTTTATCTCCAGTAGAAGGACAGAAACTCCTTGGTGCAAAAGGGTCTTTTTCAGGTACAGAATCAGAATGGAAATTACTAATAGAACACTACGCTGGTAATCCCTTAGCATTAAAAATGCTAGCTCCAACCATTCGAGATTTATTTGAAAGTAGTGTTTCTAATTTTTTAGGCTTACTAAAGCAAGGCACATTAGTTTTTGATGATATTCGTAATCTTTTAGACCAACAGTTCAATCGCCTGTCGGAGCAAGAAAAAGAGCTGATGTACTGGATTGCTATCAATCGAGAGCCAGTTTCTTTTTTAGAATTGCAACAAGATTTAGTCAAAAAAATATCGCCAGCTGAATTCCTAGAAACCTTAGCTTCTCTTGCAAGACGCTCTCTAATTGAAAAGGCTACGCCTGCGCTCAGCGAAAAAAAGTCAGACGGCTTCACCCAGCAACCCGTCGTCATGGAATACATGATACACCAGTTAATTGAGCAAGTCTGTCAAGAGATAATTACTGCCCAAATAAACCTTTTTAAGAGCCATGCCTTGCTAAAAGCTCAAGCGAAAGACTACGTGAGAGATACGCAAGCTCGCCTCATCCTCAAACCCCTTGCCGAGCAACTACTCTCTACTTGTGAAAACAACCAAATTTTAGAAAATCAACTCGATCTAATTCTCGTATCTGTGCGAGGAAAGCCAGCAAGAGAAATGGGTTATGTAGCTGGTAATGTTATTAATCTACTGCGGCAGATGCAGACAGATTTAAGCGGCTGGGATTTTTCTAATTTGACAGTTTGGCAAGCTTATGTTCAAGAGGCAAACTTGTCTAATGTGAACTTTGCTGGTGCTGATCTAGCGACTTCTGTTTTTGCTGAAAACTTAGGGAGTGGTTTATCAGTCGCCTTTAGCCCAGATGGAAAACTTTTAGCAATGGGCGATACCAAAGGTGAAATTCACTTATGGCAAGTTCCAGAAACAATATTACTAATGAGTAGCCAAGGACACGCCAATGTAGTTTTTTCAGTTGTTTTCAGCCCAGATAGCCGATTACTTGCCAGTGGCAGTGTAGATGGTACTGTCAAGTTGTGGGATTGCAGTACGGGTCAATGTCTAAAAGTGTTTCAGGGACATACCAGTAATGTGTGGTCAGTTGTTTTCAGCTCAGATGGACGAACACTGGCTAGTTGCAGTGGGGACACTACTGTGCGGTGCTGGGATGTGAGTAGCGGAGAATGTAGGCAGATTTTGCAAGGGCACACCAACCAAGTGTGGTCGGTGGTTTTCAGTCCTCAAGGACAGACTTTAGCGACTAGCAGCGCTGATACTACCATAAAGCTATGGGATGTCGGTACAGGAGAGTGCCTTAAAACATTTGAGAGCGATGTACCTGACGGTACGCTGCGCGATCGCTCTCAAATTAGGTCAGTTGCCTTCAGCCCGGATGGTAAAATTATCGCCAGTGGCGGTGATGATTCCTTTGTGCGTTACTGGGATATCAGTACGGGTGAGTGTTTCCGCATCTGCAAAGGCCACTCCGAGACAGTGCTGGTTGTCGCCTTTAGTCCCGATGGCAAGACCTTAGCTAGTTGTAGCGAAGATACGACAGTCAGATTGTGGGACACTTTATCAGGTCAGTGCGTTAAGACCCTACAAGCACATACCCATAGGATTTCATCGATTGCTTTCAGTCCAGACGGCGAAACCTTAGCCAGTTGCAGTGAAGATTATACGCTCAGACTGTGGGAGACCAAGACGGGTCAATGTCACAAAACAGTCTACGGGCAAAGCACTCCAGTGTATTCAGTAGCATTCTCTCCTCAAGGTGAAACTTTTGCCAGTGGCGATCGCACAGTGAGGTTGTGGAATTTTAAAACGGGGCAGTGTCTTAAAAGCTTACAGGGATATACTGCTCGCATTGCGTCTGTCGCCTATAGCCCGGATGGTCATCTTCTAGCCAGTAGCTCTTATGACTCTACCGTAAAGTTGTGGGATGCCGCGACAGGACAGTGCCTCAAAACTTTCCAGGTTCATACTCCTTGGTTTTGGGGAACTGCTATCAGTCCTGATAGTAAAACGTTGGCGAGTGGCGGTGGCGACCATACTGTAAAGCTTTGGAATATCAAAACAGGGCAGTGTCTTGCGACTTGCACCGACCACGAGGGTTGGGTGTTTAGAGTAGCTTTTAGCCCGAATGGTCATATCCTCGCTTCCGGTAGTGCTGATAATACCGTAAAGCTATGGGATATCAGTACAGGGAAAGTCTTGAGGACTTTCACCGGACATACGGGTTGGGTTTGGTCTGTTGCCTTTAGCCCTTGTGGGAATATTCTGGCAAGTAGCAGTAGTGACAGTACCGTAAAGTTTTGGGATGTCACTACTGGACAATGCCTTAAAACGCTACAAGGACACGAAAGCAGCGTGTCGTCAGTGATGTTCAGCCCTGATGGTACAAGGTTGGTTAGTGGCAGTCACGACCTCACCGTAAGGGTATGGGATGTCAGTACAGGTGAATGCTTGAGCGTTCTCCAAGAACACAACAATTGGGTGTGGTCAGTTGCCTACAGTCCGGATGGTCAAACCATAGCTAGTGCGAGTCAAGATGAAACCATTAAACTTTGGGATGCAACAACAGGCGAGTGCCTAAAAACGCTACCAGTTCCCAAACCCTACGAGAGCATGAACATTACATCTGTTACAGGTCTAACAGATGCCCAGAAAGCGACCCTGAAAGCACTGGGTGCAGTAGAGCTAGAAGTTGACACTTATCCGGATTGAGAGACAGTGTAATGCTAAACAGCCATTTGTCTTTCTACAAGTATTGCTTCTGCCAACGGTTGCAAACTAACGCAAACTCGACCCATGCCCCAACCAATATCTATATAAGCATACTGATCTACATAGGTTGCAGGGTTTCTCAGATCGAACTCCCCTTGTAAGGATGTCGTTATATCATACATCGTCAGCGAGGTAAGCCAACTGTAAAAGATATCATGGTGGCGGATATGAATTTTATAACGAATCAAAGAACCCTCCTGTTCCAGTATTTCTACTCTTGCCTTGCCTTGATTTCCTTTGGCTATTGCGTCGAAATACTCTTCAATTTTTAGAGCTGCTTCTGTTCCTCGAAGATCGTTAGCCATTTGAAACTCCTGTTAAAACCGTTATACTGCTTCTATTTGAGAAATCTATGCCTTCAGCTAAAATAAGTGCGATCGCTTTTTTTAATCCAAGAGATTTTTATAAAAGCGTTGCCTTTTATTGACTTTATTTTTGGGGATTTATCACAGTCTTTCCCTTTCATCAAAACTCTCGGTTTCAGCAATCTCTAAAAAAGTTGGGTTCAGGGCAATAAAGATGCCGAAAAGCATAACGAAAATTACAGGCATGGCAACGAATCCAACGAATAAAATTAGCGAAACAAACACAATATTCATGCGGAATAGTGCTAAAATCTTTGGTTGATTAGCAAAAACTTGTAAGTTGTATCAAGGACTACCTTTGTCGAATGCTCCTTAGCTTGCACCACTTCGACAAAGTTCAAAAAACGGTTGTTGGCAATCCTAAAAAGGATGTTGTGGCGGTAGACGTATTGGAAAAAGTCAAGTGCTGAGTTGACCCTAGAACAACAGCACTATTGAGCTATATATTCATCTCAAAACTGAGATTGTAGGTTTTAGCCTGCTCTTGACATAATTTAGCTATTTTGTATAAACTTTGGCGGTCGGTAAAAGTTCAGAAAGAAGTCGTAATGATGTCATAAAAATGACATAAGCTGTCTTGAAAAAGACTGTATGCGACTGCATCCGAAAGCGCTGAGTCTTTTTCCCGACTGGATTACAGTATTTCACAATTGCTCTTCTAAGAGGATGCGTGTAGGAACACACTGCATCCTATTCGCGCAAATGGTCGAAGGATTGAGTAAGGCGCTGTAATCCACCTCATCAGTGGTTGCATCACTACCGTATTCAAAAATCACTCTTGAGGTTTTTTAACCAATGACTGCTGAAGAAGCGCTTGCGATCGCACAAACCGTTCTAGACAGTCAACGCTTAAAACGCTTAAACAATGTTCAAAAATTCGTCTTTCGTAAATCTTGGGAACAATTGTCCTACATGGACATGACTAACCACTCCATACATGGATTAGGTTACCTCAAGGATACTGGTTCCCAAATGTGGAAGCGATTAACAGAAGCATTTGGTGAACAAGTCAATAAAAATAACTTCCACTCAGTTCTGACGCGATACCAACACCGGAATCAAAACCCTTATCGTCCTGAAACTGAGGAATTAAAACATGAAGTGAGTCATGAAGAGGCGATCGCCAACAAGCGCCAAGACTGGGGAGAGGCGGTTGAGTCTGGTGCTTTCTATGGTCGCACAACAGAACTTACCACGCTAGAGCAATGGATTGTGCAGGATCATTGCCGCTTGGTAATGCTATTAGGCATGGGTGGGATAGGCAAAACGGCTTTGTCTGTGAAGTTGGCACAACAGATTCAAGATGAGTTTGAGTATATTATTTGGCGATCGCTACGGAATGCTCCGCCTATTCAAGACATTCTGGCAGACCTCATCAAATTCCTATCCAACCAACAAGAAACGGATATACCAGAAACCTTAGAGGGCAGATTATGTCGGCTGATTGAATATTTGCGCTCATCACAATGCCTGCTGGTATTGGATAATGCAGAAACGATTCTACGCGATGGTAGCCATACTGGTTATTATCGAGAGGGATATGAGGGATATGGACAACTGCTCAAATATATGGCACAAGCACATCATCAAAGCTGTTTAGTGCTGACCAGTCGAGAAAAACCTAAAGGATTAGCATCCCATGAAGGTAAGACCCTCCCAGTTCGTTCGTTACAAATCACTGGTTTGACTGAGACCGAAGGGCATAAAATTTTTGAAGACAAAGGTTTCTCTGGCTCCCAAAAGGAAGAGAAATTACTGATTGAGTATTATCGAGGCAATCCCTTAGCCTTGAAGATTGTTGCTACAACGACAGAAGAATTATTTGATGGCAATATTTCTCAATTTATAGAACAAAATACAGTTGTTTTTGGAGATATTTGGGAGCTTTTAGAGCAGCAGGTAGAGCGCTTGTCTGCGTTAGAAATGCAAATTATGTACTGGTTGGCGATTAATCGAGAGCTGGTTACACTTGCACAATTGCGAGAGGATATTGTCCCCTTCGTTGCACAACGAGAATTCTTGGGAGCGCTGGAGTCTTTACACCAGCGCTCTTTAATTGAGAGAAAATCAATAAGCTTTACACAACAACCTGTGGTTATGGAGTACATAACCGATCGATTCATTGAGCAGATTTATGAAGAAATATTAGCTGGTGAGATTATACTCTTCAACAGTCATGCTCTTATCAAGGCTCAGTCAAAAGATTATATTAGAGA